>JAGQMJ010000009.1 GCA_020428685.1 Candidatus Kaiserbacteria bacterium | reverse complement strand
AGTTGTAGTTTGCGTAGCTTGAGATGGCTTAAAACTATTTATAATCACTTCTGGTAAGGACAGCGAAAAATCTACCTTCTTAACCGTAGTGGTAGAAGTAGTTCCCAGAAGAGTTTTTGGTTCGGCGACCTGTTCGGCAGACCCAGCCTCTAGTAGCTCATCGGTAGAAGTTGAAGCTTCTGGCGAAGTCACCACTTCAGATGATGAAGCAGATTCTGCATTAGGCTCAACCTCCAAATCTTCAGCACTTGCTTCAGAAATCTGCGTCTCGTCTTCACTCAGCAAATTTACTCTCGCCGGATCAATCGTAGCTGAGTTGATTTCATTAAACTCTTGGATAAGGGCGTATTCCTTCAGGTTTTGAAAGGTTAAAGTTTCTGGATTATTCCAACCTTTAGCTTCAATCTGTGAAGGAAAAACGTGTACCGTTCTAACGACATAAGAGTCAGCAAAAAACTGTGCATTCACCAAATACGCACTGAGCAGTATCAGTGTTGAAAATATTGAGAAAATCAACAGCTTTTTTCTTGTCTTAGCTACTTGTATCATTAGAAATTACCTCCGGTCCAGACATAATCCGTACCTATTATAAAGTATACCGCGCGACTCTATCTGAGTCGCGCGGTATTCTTCATTTTATGTGGATTCTGAAGCTTTTTTACTTCAAAATTGATTTCACATCATTGATTTCCTTTTCTATCAAGGTCTCTGAGACTTCGAGTGCTTGAGTTAGACCTTCTACCGCCTCTTTTTCCTTGGCAGACAGTCTCTTTCTCTTAGTAATCGTGTTGATCTGGTCGTAAATTTCATCTCGGAGAGCGGAGAATATTTTCTCCATTTGATCTTGAATTTCTCGTGTCTCTCGGCGTAATTTTTCTTCCTTTTCCTTAATCTGCTTATGCTCGTACCAGAAGTAAATTACTTGTAGGATAATTATAACAATTAGGAAGAATATGAACAGATTGACGGCTGTGAAGAAGTCCCAGAATGAACCCTCATCGACGACCTCTACTGGCTTTGTCCACCCAGCTGTAATCAAGACTGCCACGCTACTTTCTCGTACATTTCCTGCCTTGTCAGTAGCAACAACCTTTACAGTATACGTTCCGTCCTCCAG
Organism: Candidatus Kaiserbacteria bacterium; assembly: GCA_020428685.1. Lineage (GTDB taxonomy): Bacteria > Patescibacteriota > Minisyncoccia > Phycocordibacterales > UBA918 > OLB19. The sequence continues at coordinate 33,155 of JAGQMJ010000009.1, read as the reverse complement.
GTCTTTCAGCATGTAGCCTAGACGAGCCTCATCAGGAGTAATTCTTAGTGGTTCATTGGAAGCCACTGTCATGTCGTAGTAGGCCACTCCAGACGTGACGTCAACTGCTTCAAAGTTTAGAAGTGGGAATGAATTCTGAGATGTGCCGGCTCGGACATTTATAGCAAACGGCTCTGGAGATGTGGTATCAATCTGCAACTTACGATTTGTGACCGCACCCCAACCTACCTGGTTTTTAAAGTTCACACTTACATACTGAACACCATCCTTAACGATATCTGGAGTAATCGAGAACTCTTCCTCAGGTGGGTCAATAATTGCGTCTTCATTATCTTGAGGAACATTTTCTGAATCATCAGACACTTCAACCGCTACAGCAGTAACGTCAAATGGCAGCGTCCAAGTAAACAAACCATTTGTTTCCTTGTACCAAGTATTCGGGTCTAAGAAAGTCTGAGAACCAATCTCTGGCGGTCTTGGCGGATCTCCAAAGATAATCGCTTCTTCACTGTCATCTTCTTGAGTTGGAGTAGTAGGCTTTGGGGTTGGTGTTGGGGTCGGTGTAGTAGCCGCAGCAACCGTATATGATGCACCGGTAGATTTTTTATAAACATCAGTTCCTCTACCGTCAGCTGCCAAAACAGAAGCATCGCCAAACGAAACGGTACCAGCACCCTCCTTCAAAGTACGGAATGTGACATTGAGGATATTGGAAGTAGTAGTAAAAGGAGTTGGACTTCCCCCGCCAAGACTAATTGTACCGGCACTATTTGAAAATGTAGGCTCGGTTGTCCAGAGTGAGAAAACTGAACCATCCTTACTTACACTAACAACAGACAAAACAGATTTATCAAAGTTTAGAGATGCTTCGACTGCATTTACATTATCTCCACCAGGAACAACTCTTACCGTAGCAGTGAAAGTCTGACCGACAGAGTATGACCCCGTACCCGGTGACAACACCAAGTCAGCTGCCGATGCAAAAGCAGTTGGCAGAAGTAGCGCCAGACTCGCAAAAAATATTGCGGCTATGAGTTGGAAAGATCGGTGGGTAAGGTACAACATAAGAACTAAAAATAAATTAACCTCCTCGCTTCGGAGCGGCGCGGCCGCCAGTAACTTTCAATTGGACTTTTTCTTTTTCGTTTGGCTTCAATAGTGGAAGAATCAATATCAAAACACCATTCTTAATCTTTGCTTCAGCTTTATCAATATTTACACTCTCTGGCAAAATAATGCGTCGATAAAAATCTCCCCATACACATTCTTCAGCCACAAACGAACCGCGGACTACTTTCTTCGGGAAAACAATATACTCAGGTCGGACACGCTTACCCTCAATCAAAACAATATCAGCATCACCTTCAATCGAAACATGCACATCATTCATATCCGCTCCCGCTGATTGAGCGTAGACCACAATCATGCGTTCGGTTTGATACACATCGACATGAAGCTGAGCAACTTTATCTACAGCTGTTTCTTCGGCATCAGACTGCAGTGATGCTTCACCGCTTCTGACACCTTTACCTTTTAGTCTCTGTAGAAAGGACATACTTAATTATTATACTGAGAATTTATTTTTAATACGTGTTGTTACCCACAGTTTTACTATCCGGTCCAGTTGAACAATAGAATCGAGAAGTCGGTCAGAGTAACTTTTCCGTCACGATTGATGTCTGCTGGCGGATTTGAATCTCCCCCATTTGTGTTCCACCAGAAAAGAAGAATCGAGAAGTCCACCAGGTTCACCTTCCCGTCACGATTCAAATCCGCATTTATCGGCAAATCAGCCTCCTGCCCCACACCATAGAATGTGTAGTTAGAAAAGTTGGTTGACTTCCCTCCTTCCTGAGCGGACTTGGCTCTTATCTGGTAAGTACCTTTTGTAAATGCTCCTGTATCGATAGTAGTTATCCAGGCTCCTGAACTGTTTGAATCAATTGTCAGCAACTTTGTACTAGGAGTGTTTATCTTTGAATTTTCAATCGTCACTACTGCGTTTGGCAGTGCGTATCCAGACACAGTGAGTGTTTCGCCGGGGTTGACTGGATCTGGCGAAACCAATACTGAAGGTGAAATATTGATATTCGACAGAGTTGAAGCTCGTGCACCTGTAACAGTAAATGATGTACTAAAAGTTGATGACTTAACCTTATTTGGACCCTTGGCATAAACCCCGAAAGTATAAGCACCTCGCGCGATCGCATCAAGAGTAATCGAGTACGAACCAGTCGAACCAGCCTTGGTAGTAGCTGCTTCTTTACCATCCACCAAAATCACCACCTCAGCTTGGGGGTACGCATAACCATTAATAATCACCTTACCATCCCCACTTCTGTAGGGAGCATCAGCTGACTCAAAACCTCCTCCAGCCTCAGAGCCAGCATCCCCACCAGAACCTCCCCCTCCTCCTCCACCGGAGCCACCTGATCCACTGCTACCACCTTCGAGTGGAGCTACACCATCAGCCACCCCGGAAGTTCCACCTCCTCCGTCACCAGAACCAGAGCCATCATTACCGCTTCCGGATCCATCTCCACTCACGTCTCCATCCGTGTTTGATGTACCAGACGGAACATCATTAACGGTAAACATAATCAAGTAATCATCGATATTGAAGTTACCCTCATCGTCAATACAGCGAACATAGAACTGAGCAAGAGAATTAGGTGTCACGGCTACTACCGTAGAGTGGAAGATTAAACCAGTATTTGAAAACGTCTGAGTCATCGACCCGTAAGCAACGTCAGGGGAGGTTGCGTATCTGCAGATAGCAAACTCATTTGTCTCAAGCGATATCTCCACACTCAATGTAGTACCACCAACCGTACTAGTTGGCGAACCATTGAAACGATACGGAGGTATCTCTTCAGTTGTGTCGATATTTGGCAACTTCACTTTCTCATTTAGGAAGACAACGAAACCGGCACTAGCCACCAGGCCACCGTCATAAATTTCCATTTTAACATCATGCTTACCAAGCACTGAAGAGTTCACTATTGGCTCAGTGTCTGCTTGCGACGTGGTGGTCCCAGTAGTTGTACTGAAAGTCGTGACCGGATCTAGTGAGCCGGTTGTATGCTCACCAATTCTCATCTCTAGTCTACTGCCGGAACTAATACCACTATCAGGAGCCAATGTGTAACGGAAAAATCCAGGCGAGCCAGTCGTAATCTCCACCTGATCAATACCCGATGCGGCAGTAGTGGCCGCCGGTCGAGGAGAACCATCGACCCACAACTCAACATTCCTGATACCAAACGTCGTAGTGGCCAAGACTTCAAAACCAGCTGGAGGAGTTATTTCAATAACTGACCCAGGTGACAAGTCTGTGTTAATTTTGAAAGCAAAAGTGTGATTGGATTGATGCTCGGGACCAGAGTCACTCAAGACGTCTTTGTACTCGATTATATTCAAAGCCATCGTCAGCTTGGGAGAAAGTGCAAAAAATACCGCCAAAGACAAGCAGGCCAAAATACCTAATATCAGTGTCCACTGTTCGTACACCGCTTTCATAATGTAACTATATTGTACCTTGTCGATAACTGCTTTTTAGGAGCATTACACAGTTTTAATTCTCATCGGTTCACGTGACCGCAGATAATCAAGAGCGTAATTTAGCAAAATCAAAACCAGAAGGATAAAAAGTATCGTAGCCATGATGTAGGTGGCGTTAGAATTATCTATTCCACCAGATGAAGAATCGACTGATATTTCTCGCTCCCTCAGTGCTGCCTCTCTTGCCGCCAATTCTCTCTCTTTTGCTGTAAGTGCCGCTGTAAGAGTATTGAGTTCGGTCGGTTGTACAGAAGCAGACATGCCGATAGCATTAGCCAAGTAAGCATGAGTACCCCGAGATATCTGAGCAGTCGAACTGTTTATCAGACCACTTTCAAATACCAGAGCCAAGGCACAAACAACCGCAGATACTCTGAGCACACGATGGTAGTTTGAGTTTTTCATACTTATAAAGTGTACCGATTTTAAGCAAACAATGCCAGCAAAACAATGAGGAATAGTGCAGTCACAGTCAGCATCACAACCACCAGCAGTAGAGTCGCAGAAGATCCACCCTTTCTCCTTCTCTGCACCACTCTCCTACCCTGATTCAAATGAGCTAGTGAACGCTTGATATATACTCGGACAAATATAAAAGCAAATATCAAAATGAAAGCCAACACCCCGAGGGCCGGACCAATAATGCTCATTGGTAGAATCCAGAACGTAACCGTGCTGGACATAGTTTTCTTGGCACCACTGTCTCCATACACAGGACTCAAGATTGCCTCGTAGCGCCCAAAACCGACAGAGTCACCCATCCATTTAATACCACCAAACTCTCTTGTGTCATTCGGAAAAACTCCCGATTGAGATTCATTAAACATCACTGTGCCGACTTTATTGCCGAGCATGTTGAACACTTCAAGTGGACCCATTGGCCTCACCAACACATTACCGGTATTCTCTACTCTAACTAAGAATTCTACATTTTGAGAACCGTAAAGAAATCTTGAGGTTGAAAACTGACGAATGCTTGCTTTTTCAACCGCTTCACCAGAAACACGAATACTTATAATGTTTGCGACCTGATAACCTACAGCCGCACCACTGTTTTCAATCTTTGGTGGATCGACTGAAATAAAGATACCGCCGAAGTGACTTCCCGGTGAAGCGTTCTCAGGCACAGACAAAGTGAAGTTCATGGTAGTAGCTCCGCCTCCAGGAACTTGCAACTCAGTAACAGGCAACTTTATCCAGTCAGACAGCTCGTAGCCAGTTTTTTCACCATTGTCCGGCGCAAAGACAGGCATACCTCCATCTCTCACACCAGAGATGTTTCTGGTGAATAAGTAAAACGTCTGCTCAGATTTGTTCAAGTTCTGGATAGAAACACTATACTGCTTCTCTACACCCGGATCCAAAGTCTCCTCAATGGTAGCTGGAGTAATACTTATTCCAGTCTCTTGTGCAAACGCAACATAGAAACTAGAAGCAAAAAGGCCAACTAAAGCAATGATTGCAGACAGAGCTTTTACGGCTGTCATCCGGGAAGTAGAGAAGGTATGCATATATCTGAACACAATAAATTAAATTAACCTTTCAATAATATCATCCTTAGGCAGATAATTTTTGATGTTATGTACACAATAATTTGTTTAAGCAAAACAAAAAACCTCCCGAAGGAGGTTTTTTGTTGCTAGTCAACTTAGAAAGTTGGAGTAGCGATGTAAGTCAATGTTGTACTGTAGTCATCGGCCGCTTCTTGAAGAGCTGTGATTTCTACCTGGTACAAGACATCAGACTGACCAATGTTTGCTGTTGTTCCGTCAGATGGACCATCATGATGGAAGACTGCTCGTGGACTAGTTGATGCTGCAACGAATTCGTTGGCACCAAATTCTCCAGAATAGAATCCGCCTAATGAGTTTAGGTCAGAGTCATTTGAGGTAAGACCCCAGTGACCCCATGTAGTCTCATCACCGATCAGGTTACCTGGAGCATTCCAGACAGTACCTGTATCAGACACGTCTGACCCGTCATCAAAGTTATCAATGATAGCTCCTGTAGATGACTGTAGATCTCCGTCACTTTCAACTGTTACTACGAAGCCGTTACGAGCGTTTGTAGAAACATTTAACCGTTGTGCTAGTGACTTGATCTCACCAGCTGTCAGAACTCCGAAAGGAATTGCTGTTGGTGAAGTTGAGCCAGTAGTTGAGGTTCCGTTTACTGCAGTTGAGGTTGCTAGACCTGTGATAGTGAAGTCGAAAGACGTATTTACAATTGCTGTCACTAACACATTATCTATGATAGCGACACGTGTGCGACCAGTGTCTGCTGCCCCCGCTGTAACTACAATCTCGTATGATCCTGCAGTTGGATTAGTGATTTGATTTGAACCACCAGCTGCGTTAGTACCAATTTGAATCTCTACTACATCACCAGCACTAAGAACGCCGGTTCCAGATGTAATAGTAAGTACTTGACCAGCAACTGCTGCTCCCCAAGTTGCTCCTGATGGAGCAGCTGCAAGAGTTTGGTCTCCTGCGTTAATACTAAAGTCAACATCGCCGAATGCTACCGAACCCATATTGAACCCTGCTGGGAAGGTGATAGTAAGGGTCTCAGTTGCCAGTAAGCCTGGTGATCCGGCTGGAACTGTGAAGGCGATGGTGTGATCTGACACCACACTAACATCAGAGTCTGACAAAGTGTCACTTATGTCTGTTAGGTTAGCTGCTTGTGCTGTTGTGTAAACTCCGATTGAGAATAGCACTACCGCACATGCAACAAGTGTCGCGACCACTCGTTGCGAAATGCCAACACTTGTTGGATTTGCGAACATGTTTATATATATTATTTTAAATAACTAATCTTACTTTTACCAAAATGTAGAAGTAACTATCGATTGAAGTTTCTGTGGAGATGATGAATTGGTTTACGTATTTGAGAAAAACTCAGCCTTGTAAGATTCATCACTTCAATCGATCTAAATACATAATACTAAGTCTTTGAGCATCTGTCCGAAATGTGCTGTTGATAACCTTTCTCGTGTGACTTTTGTTCCTTAATAAAATCGTTGTTTTAGATAGTGAAAATGATTATTTGAGGACATGGCGCTTAGGGAGATTCAAGTACAAATGTCTATTACTATTTTGCAGACACTCTAGCCACATCGGACCAGCGCGTCGTATAGGAGGGAGAACAAGAGTCTTGTCTTCCCTGCCATTCTTTTGCTCGGAGCCTTGTTCCCAGCTTCACCAGATTCTTATTTTTGCCTGTATTTAAATTATCAATAATTTCCATCAGTCTATCCTGCTTTCTTGTAACCTCTTCCTCCACAAATAGGCTGCCCTGCTGACCATTAGAATCAACAAGATCACTGACCACTACACCTACTTTTTTATACGGCACATCGTTTTCATATAGTTGTTTTAGTAGCTTCTGTGCTGCCGCCATCAGTTTAAAAGTATCATTGGTTGAGTCATTAAAAGCAACGTCGAGCGTGCCTCCACGAAGGATAAAATCACCATGTCTACTAGTGTTTATACTCACCCTGATAAGGCTTGCTTTGAGCTTGAGTCGACGTAAATCAGCCGCTACATGGCGTACATGGTAAGCAATGGCGTCAGCTAAAACATCGATGTTTTCTGTTGGGTTTTTGAAAGATCTGGAGCTCATCAAGCTCTTCTGCGCTGAAGAACTGCTGCCCAATGATGGGCTAGCATAGCCAGATAATTCTGCATACAATCTCTGACCTACGACCCCAAAAATAGCTCCCAGTCTTTGCTTGTCCGATGCCAAATAATCAGCTACTGTCACTAGTCCATTTGCCTTGTATTTTAGCTCCATTTGACCTCCGACCCCCCAGATCTTGGCTAGAGGAATATCGGTGATAATGGTCGACCATTCTTCCATGTTTAACACCTTTACCCCAGCACTTTTCTTTGCCATAGAGGCAGCGTATTTTGCTTGTGTTTTTGAGTGCGCCAAACCAATCGAAACCGGTATTCCAACTTCCATTTCAATCACGTTTTTTAGTTGCTCAATCATATTTTCCACCTCTGCAAAACTGCCCTTGCAGATGAAAAATGCTTCATCTATCGAGTACTGCTCTACTTGGCCCATCTCCCTTTTCATCACTTCAAACACTCTTCTAGAGATATCACGATACAAAGATATATGTGAAGAAAACGTTGTAACAGAGCCTTTTTTTAAAATGTCCTTTATCTGAAAATAAGGGACACCCATTGGGACATTCATGTCCTTTACTTCCTGAGAGCGAGCCACGACACAACCATCATTACTAGAAAGAACTGCTACCGGCTTCCCTACCAAATCCGGCCTAAACAGCCGCTCGCAAGAAACGAAAAAATTATTACAATCCAGTAATCCGACCCAAGTATTTTCCATACAATGATTATACCAAGACGTGCTATCATGTGGACCTTATGAAAGTAGAAATTGATACTCGCTTTTTCAGAGCTGGAGTCGGTACAGTTATTTACAACCAGGCTGGCGAAGTGGTCTTGTTTGAGCGCTCCCAGTACCCCATCGGTATCTGGCAATTTCAGCAAGGCGGCATTGATTTGAACGAGTCACCTGAAGCCACCCTTTGGAGAGAACTGAGGGAGGAGATTGGTCTGACTAAAGATGACTTTTCCAGCGTAACTGAAATGCCAAACTGGACTATTTACCAAGATACAAATTCTGTCGACGATGTCAGCAAGTCAAGGTTTGGACAAGCCCACAAATGGTACTTTTTGGAGCTGAAAGAAGACGCCGACATTGACCTAACGAGAGCTACTGAGGATGAGGCTTCAGACTTTAAGTGGGTCACTTTTCCTGAAGCTATCTCCGTGACAGATGATTTAAAAAAGCACGTCTATCGAGAACTCGAGACGTACTTTTTTGAAAAAATTTTGAAAGTAAATTAGATAACTTTCCACAAATCGCTATCCTCTTCTCCATCTACCTTAAACACCGCCACTCCTTTTAGTTTAAGTTTTTTGGCCAAATCAACCTTGCTCTCAATCGCCTCCGCGTCGCTCCAAGAAACGAATCGAACCGGGATTTCTATATCGGCATATGTTGCTACCATGAGCGCTTTTGCAGCTGCCTCAAAACCTTTTGGAGTACCTTTTGGAGTTGGTAATTGATTGAATATTTTCCATGGAGAATCTTCAGGGAAGTAGGTTATCACCGCTTCTCCGGCTTCGGTGCGGCCGATTGGTGCGTCATATTTCTTGGCCAGCTCTAATATGCGTGGATGGTTGAGCGAAGCTACGGACTTATAATCCTTGTACCAATCGGCCGCAACCGTCACATCCCAAGCACGTCCATAAGTAGCGACACCAAGCATCACCTTATCCTTATCAAAATCCTCGAGCGCCAAATCAACCACCTTTTCCACCCAATCAATATCAGCCACCGGCATGTACGGCACCCCTCGACGCTCTTCGTTTAGCTTCAAATCAGCCCTTTGCTGGTCGTAGGTCATAATCTCAACCCAGTCACAATGCTTATTGATAGCTTTGTAGTCGTTGGCGTATTTTATATCTTTAGGCACTTCTTTCCAGCGTGATTCTGGGGGAGTACGAGCTTCTACTGTACAAGTCAAATCACGGCGACCTAAAGCATCTTCTAGCTCCTCCAAAAAATCGGAATAATAATCTATCGTCTCACCGAGCTTTGATTCGTAATCAATGTTCACCCCGTCAAAATCATATTCGTCGACCATTTCAACAATCTCTTTAACATGCTTTTCTCTAGACTTTTTGTCACTCAATACCGCATGAATAGCACCACCATCAAACCAGGCCACAGTAGGGATGACATCTACTCGCTTTTTATCGGCTTTTTTAAGTAAATTCTTCCAGTGACTATCAGTAAAATCTACACGATTGCGTAAGCTTCCATCGCTGTTTACCTCAAAAACAAATGGGTAAATAATATCAATATCAGAAATATTTTTTGAGGCGCTTTTAACACCAGCTTCTTCAGACCACCAAGGTATCCAGACACCGACATCCTGACTCGCACCTTGAGCTACCGCTGGTACAAAGAAAAAGCCCAGCATAATGAGCCCGACGTATGCGTATAAAAGTGGATTAGTCTGAATGTTGCTTACCATAACTCCTAAGACGGTCTTGAGTTCAAAATCTTACGACAGCACTCTGACACCACCAATTACTACGCCCCAGACGTAACATTCTTCCACATCATCAATGAAGATAGGAGAGTAGGATTCATTTTCGGAAACTAGTGCCAGACCAGACTTGGTTTTTTGGAGGCGCTTTACCACCAATTCACCATAGACAGCCGCCACCACTATCTTTCCAGCCACAGCTTCTACCGAACGATCAACCACCAAAATATCGCCGTCGAAGATTTTGGCACCTTCCATAGAGTCACCAGCTACACGCACGAAGAAAGTAGCACTGGGATTATCTATCAATAAGTCATTCAAATCCAAAGGCTGTTCAACCAGATCATCTCCCGGTGCAGGAAAACCAGCCGCTGGTTGAGAAGCGTACAATGGCTGAGAAAGCTTACTGCCAGACTGAGCAGGAGAAACGGAGCGCACAATGGTTTCTTTGGTTGGTTTCATATTACACTCAGTATACAAGCCAGAGTGCTAGAGACCAACTACACAATCACAGCGCCTGAAGTCAGGAGCGTATGAACAAACCATAGTCCACCCATACCGAAAAGCAACATAAAACCATAGGCCACTTGCATATAGTGAAAACGACGGGCTTCCATAACAATAGAAATGCTAAGCAAAATCAGAACCAAAACCCCAAGCACCATGTAGACTGACTGCAAGAGTAAGTTTGGCTGCGTAGCCACAGAAGCTACTGTCGCTCCTGCATGACCATCATTTGGAGTCGTAATCTGCGCCACTGCCAGACCAGAGGAAGTAGAAATGATAGGAGACTCAACCACAACCACATCATCATCTACACTGATTTGTTGCGGCGCAATGTCTGCTTCAGGCACAACAACACTTTCAGCTTCATTTATTTCAAAAACAGGCTGGGGGAGTTGAGTTTCATTTTCGACCAATATCTCCAAAGAATCATCCGCAACTGCTTCAGATTCCAATTCAGACTCAAGCACCACTTCTGACGACACATTTGATAAAGCCAGCTCACCTGCTACTTCAGGTAAAATCTCAACGCCTTCTAGAGAGGCTTCTGATGCAATCTCTGTCACTGCAGGCGTGACTACAGCTGGAGTTGGCGCAGGCTCTGCTACAGCTACCTCAGTAGACTCAGGTTCTTTAACCACCGGTACTACCGCTGGCGCACCAAACAACTGCACCACATAAACCGTGTCATAACCTTCGTATTTTCCTTTGGCTGTACCAACTCCAATCTCAGTATACAAACCACTGACTATATTTTGTCTGTGGGTTGGAGACTTCATCCATGCCTCAACCACCTCAGACGAATCTGTAAAATGGATAGCGAGGTTTTCACCAGCATGAGCATAGACATAACCAGCTTCATCAAACCAATGCCAAGGCGAAACTCCAGCAGGACTAAAGTGAGAAAAGTATTCGTTCTTTGCCATATGCTCAGCCTTCATTTTGGCTGCTGCATCTAAAGTAGAATTGCGTCGTAAAGGCTGAGCCGAATTTTCAGCTCTTTCATCATTGGTCAAATCAACTACCACAGCTGGTAAAACTGTAGAAACTAGCCAATCAGATGATTGCCAAAAAATAGCCTGTAGATTTGCACCCAGAAAAGTAATAACCGCCAACACGGACATGATAGACATAGCCAGCTTTTGCAGGTTACTTAAAGCATAGCGACTCCCCTCTTCCATTTCATTTTCTGGGTTCATTACCTATATTTAAGTAATAATTTGACGTTTTGTCAATAGCAAACAAGAAAGACCCTGTGTATAGGGTCTTTCTTGACACGATTATTGATTAATCGCTAATTGATGTACTCAAGTTTAGAGCCACATTTGATGAAAGGCTCTCCCCTTCAAACTGCGGCAAAGTTGCATAATCTGGACACACGATGCTATTTATCTTCCATAGAGTCGTCTTGTAAACAAACCCTGTAGGACGATTGTGTGGCACGATTCCTAGATTGAACCACGGGTCTAGAATTTCAGTTCGATACTTCTCCTGGAAAGTCTTTACGTTTGTGCTTGTGATTTCACCAAATACTCCTGTGACTGGATTTGGAGCGACAAAGATATTTAGGAACATCTGCAACTTCATCACTTCAATCCTGTCATTATTTGCTCCCATCTGCATGTAATCTACCAAGAACGGGCAGAAGTTGGTTGTAGCAGCACCCAAGACCAATGGAGTTGGTGCAGCCTGTCTAGGGCGACCACCTGAACTTCGACCTCCATTGTTTGTAGTAACAACTGGATTCTCTGGCTCCTCTTCTGGATCAACTGAGTCTTCCTCGTCCATTTCGTTGTAGAAGCTACAGCTGTAGCCTTCAAACCAATCAACCAACTCATCTTGATCAATCGCTTCTGAGATTCGCAAGTACTGTACTGGCTCATGGTCTGCAACTACAAAGTCACAAACCAACGGCTCATCATCAGTCAAAGTAATGTAATCACTCTGATGAACCTGTACTTGATGCCAACCTTCTGGCATTTCTTCACTTACAGTCCAGCTCCCTGCCTCAACCTCAAAGTAGTACCTACCATTACTGTCGGTTGTCGTACTAAGTGGGTCATCTACTCCATTTGAAGCATAGATAGTCCAGCCAGCGTATGGCACAGCACTTGTGGTACTAGACATTACGTACTTGTAACCTTCAATTGTGTAAGTCTTTGGCTCCGGATCAACTGGATCTTTAGGGTCAGTATCATCGTCACAGGTAGCCACCTCGTCTTCATCTAGAGTAATAGTGATACCGTCTGCAGCTGTATCTACCCAGAAATCAAAGTCTACTGACTCGAGATTGGCTGCTTCACTAAATGAATCAAAGTTATCATTTGAATTTACAGCATCTGTTTCTGAGTGATTTTCTAGCTTGTAGTTACTTGGTAGCTGAGTTGTCGCTCCACCAACAATCTTTGCGTCGTTGAATTCTATCGTTGCTCGCAAAGACTCGAAGTTTGTATCTCCGCCAGGATTATGGAAGCCGTAGAGAGCAATCTTTACTTTTCCGTCACCTTCTCGACTCACAAACAAACCTTCTTTAGTAGCTGGATTACTGAAGTTGGTTACAGTTTCAGCGTCATCAATCCAAACTGCAGAAGTACCAGTCGATACTTCAGACACCTTAAACCAGTCACCAAAAGCTACCGTACTGCCGTCTCCTAGGATTACTTGTGGTAGCAGGTTACCGAGACCACCATTGGTGATTTCTGCGCCATCAGAATCTCTCACCACGATACGCGCCTCAACCTCAGCCTTACATTCATCACAGTCATACTTCTCACCTTGATTCACCTTCACGGCCACAGAATCATTACCGGTTGTCATCCATAATTTGAAATCAATACCTTCATTTCCATCCTTGCTAAAGACATCAGGGTAACTTCCTGAAGTTTCAAGTGGCCAGCCAGCGATTGGCTGCTTGTCGATTGTACCGAGCTCAATCCCCTTTGTTTCAATCTTACCAAAAGCATAATCGAACTTAGTTCTAGAATTTCCACCCTTTACAGCCAGACGCAATTCATCAGCTTTTCGCTCTACAGCCAGTCCATCAGCTGCGTTTGCAATCGTATTTACGGCTGCGTCTCCTAGTTCAGCAAAGTTGAACCACGTTCCATTTGGAATCGGATTGGTTGCTGAGCCAAGGTAGATTTCTCCATCAAATGAATATGAAGCTGGCGCATTATCATCTAGCGTAATCTTGACCAGCTGCTCCATTGAACATTGATTGGCCAAAGTACAATAATCTGTACACTGTTCACCCTCAGCTACGTCAGCACCATCACACTGTTCCCATACCTGATTTATCTCGTCATCACCACAGTAATCACCGTACTTTGGCGCATATTCACAAACCACCTCACCTTCTTCTGTCGCTGCAGGGTTGTAGTTGGTCGCTAAGGGGTCCATACAACCATAAACAGGTTCTTCTTCGTAAGGAATATCACAACCTTCTCCCTCACCAGATATTTCTAGCTTGTAGTATAGACCGGCTGGATTTTGTGCTGGGTTTGAACTACCACCAAAATTCTTCACCTTCACCATCAACTCATTATTGCCACTATTTACCAAACTCGTCACATCATAGCTCTTGGTCGCTGAGAAATTGAACTCGCCCAGGTCTTCACCTGCCAAACCACCGTTTAGGTCAGCTGAAAATGAATTATCAGCCGCGATGGTCAAAGTGGCGTGTGTAACCGAAGCCAGACCCCAACCAAACTGATTTACAAAAGTCTGAGTTTCGTCAGTTGTCGGAGCAACTACTCCGTCATCACCCCAAATCCAACTTGCGCCAGCTAGTGCTGTAGTCCAGTTTGGATGGATGAAGCTTAAAATCTTTGCAAACGCACCACCTTTTTCTTCTACTGTGTTTGTGTCATCGCTGGTGAGAGTAATAGTACAAACCGGTGGCTTTGGGTCTGGCTTTCGCACTAGACACAACTGAGCATCATCGAGGAAAGTTCCAAATGAATTGCTCGGACCAATGTCTGCGAAAGAAATCTCGGTCGAAGCTGAATCAGCTACGAAGCCAATAGAATTTCTTGACCAATCGGCCGCATCCAAACCAGCACTTCCAGTTGCTGGACCAGCCGACATTTTTTCTACTCCATTCACTTGGACCGAAAGATGATTCTGTTCTGCAGCAATACCGTGCCGTGGCGCAAAAGCCCAAGACAACTCATAAGTAGCGTCAGGGATAGTAGCCACTGTCTGTAGCACTTTAGTTGAGTGGTCGCCGTCCAATTCTACATACTGCGCTCCATCAGCCGCCTCATTACTGCTCCAGTCACGATGGATTTCTAGAGTGGTAGCTGAATCATCAGCTGTTTTTTGAGTCAGCCATCCAGTGACATTGAGGAATTTTTGCCACTTAGAAGCATTTGTCACAACATCTGCTTCAAACGAGCCATTATCAAGCAGGTTTTCACAAATCGGCTCTTCAATCACCTCTGAGTTCATAAAGAAGCAGGTGTAGTCTGGCTCAGCAATGATTGATTGAGATTGGTTGGTGGTAACTTTAGTTATGTCGAAGAACTTACAAGCGTCATAACCTTGCATATCAACAACTTCTCCAAAATATGTGTACACATCTTCCTGCACCCAATCTTCTCTAGACTCTTCAATAACAAACCATGGACCAGCAAACACATTCACTTCTTTAGATACACAACCATCAGCACCAGTCTCTAAAGTGTAAACATCAGCACTGTTTGTGAAAGTCATTTCCCAGCCAGAAATCGGCTCTTCAGTCTCATCTACCTTACAAGCTGTAAGTAACTTGATGTCGTTATGGTTGATAACTGGTGGCACACAACCAAAAGCCAGAAGTTCAGCTCCAGTATGTGCGCCATACATAGTAGCGAGATTTTGACCGTCGTAGAAATCAGGAATCACTGGAATAATGTCGCCATCGTTGGCACCAGCTGAGCCGTGCGCAACTCCAATACTATTTTGATTTACATTCTGGAAATTGAATCCATTGCCAGTTGCGTGACAAATATCAACCTTTCTCTCATCTTCAACCACTCCTTCTGTGACAGTAATCTCGAGAGTCTTTGGTTCGCCGATTGCATTTCCACCAATCGCATCAAATAGTTGAACGGTTATTGTGTAGACTCCGGGAGTCGAGTTGGCGTAGCAGACACCTTGGTTTTGATTGATATCAAAGTAATTATTTGAGTCAGCTGAGACTGAGTTACAAGCACCTCCAACTGTACCGTTGTAAAACGAACCACCATTACCTCCGTCAGATACCGAAAAAACAGTATCAGGCGTCGCTGGCCCACTTGTGATAGACGAAACTACAAAGTTTGCCTGCACGTCCACTGGAGTTGTTTCAGTAGTCTTATTGATTGTGACACCGGTACTGGCGGCCTCAGCTACAAAAAAGGCCACTGGAAAAGCGGTCATTAATAAAGAAAAAATAGTTAGCACAGCAAAAAATTGCGCCGTGAACCTATTTTGAGTAATCGATAAAATATTCATAGTAAATGGTCTTAAACTATTAAGTACACCAATAACCACGCCACCCAAATTGTCGTGTTCTTTTAATGGTACTCCTATGAATTTGAATTGCAAGTAATTGCAATAAAATATGATTTTGGCAATAGCAAGCCTTGAATTCTAGTTTGAAGACTTTTCGGGCATGCGTTTTACCGCGGCAATATTTGCACAAACACTTTCATTTTTTAGCGATGATGACGAGTAGGTTTCGTTTTCAAGCAGCTCCAATCTTTCGTCTGCCTTTTTCATATGATCGTACACACTCTCAATAAACATTTCTCGCTCATGACTCATGTCTTCCATTGTCACATCTTTGCTAACCATCCACGGGAAAACGCCGCAAGCATGAAATGACTTGAGCTTTTCATTCTTAATCTCACCCAGTAGTCTGACGGACTGATTTGAATTAAGTAGTGCTACATCTCTCTCAGACAGCTCGCTAATATCCATGTCCCAGCGCTGTCCATACATATCTTCAAAAATTATTTTTGCTGGGGCTGTCGCAGTAGCTACTGTAGAAAAGACCATCTTTCCAATAAGTCGCCCTTCATCTGGACACTGCCAGAGTTTTTGTTCTAGCTTTACCTGAGAAACATAGACAGGCATTTGCTGACCAAGAATATTGTCTACCGAGTATCCAAGTCCAAAAAACTGCATCGCCGAACCGCCAGCAAAGCTTAAGACTAAGCTACTGAGAAGGATTCTAGCTAAGGAGTACCGGTAACCTCGCTTTGTATGACGCAGATTGAAGACTGCCAAATAAACCATCGCTCCAAACACAACCATCCATATGTATGGCAGCACCTCAACCATGAATGTAAATAGGTTTTCATGAGTAGCTTCATACAAAGCATACTGATGATGAGTTACCACAAACAATGAAACAGCGACTGCAAAGGCACCCACCACAACCGACAAGAGCCAAATAGACCAGATGAAGCACTCCTGACAAGTAAAAAATAGCCTTGAGCGTGGGCAGACACCTTCAGACTCAATGCGTTTAAGCAGTGATTCTTTGAGCGAGTTATTTTTTTGTTGTGGTTCTTGATTCATAAGTGTCAATGTTTTATATACGTATTTCATCCTGATTTAGGACAGATGCTAATTGCTTCTTCCCGCGGTGCAGCAAGGTACCGACCGACCCGACCGGCACCTTTAAAATATCTGATATTTCTTCATATTCCTTGTGCTCAAAAAAGCGCAGGATGATAACTTGTCTATACTTATCGTCCAGTTCTCCCAGAGCCTTACCAACCACCTCGGCATTTTTGGTTTTATCAAAACTAATATCTGCCGCCTCTTCACTGGAAGACAAGAATGATATTAGTTCATCACTCTCAGCAATCAAGTGACCTTCCGGCCTGACGTTCTTCTTGCGATACCAGCTAATTGTTTCATTGTGAGCAATGCGATAAATCCATGACGAGAATTTCATAGAGGTGTCGAAACTATTTAAGTTTCTGTAAGTTTTCAAGAAAATATCTTGGAGAACATCTAGCTTGTCATCGGGATTATTGACACCCAGCCTAGTTACGTAGCGAGACAACTTTGCCTCGTAGCGATCAACCAGTTCACCAAAATAGCTCTTGTCAGTCAGAGTTTTTACTACCAGCTCCTCATCACTCGGAGGTAATTGTAGTGGTTGTTCCATGAATATAGTAAAATACTGACATGAATACGAATAAAATGAAACTAACAGCCCTTTTTTCAGCCTTAATCTTTTTGCTACCAATCAGTTCTGAAGCATATTTTACAACCAGTCAAACTGCTACCAGAATTACCGACAACACCGCCTTGTATACAATCAGTTTTGATTTTGGTTTTCCAACTCGTGATCTCGTCATGCCTATCGGAGCCATACGCGATACAACAGACGAAGCATCTCCATACATCGAATATGAATTTGTAGACAGTGATAACGAAGCATCTATACTTGGCACTTCAGCTGGAATCATTCTGACTGAGAGCGAGGATGTGGAAATAAAAAACAATCAATACTTTTTACCGGCTGGTGAGAGCGCTCGTTTTTCTTTAGTTACCTTAGTCACACTACCAGCAGACTCAAAGGAACAAGATTTAGCACTGAGAGTAAGCCATCTGCCATTCACTATGGTGATTGATGGTAACAACCTCCCAGCCCAGC
This sequence comes from Candidatus Kaiserbacteria bacterium, assembly GCA_020428685.1. Taxonomy (GTDB): domain Bacteria; phylum Patescibacteriota; class Minisyncoccia; order Phycocordibacterales; family UBA918; genus OLB19. Next base: position 15,363 of record JAGQMJ010000009.1, on the reverse strand, counting down.
TGAATCCATCAGAGCTTCAGTACTACATCACTCCAAGCCTTTAGTAGACACTGAAAACATTGTCAAACAATGTTCTTTGTGTTATAATCAGCGCCTTATGGAATTCCCTATGCGCATCAATAAGTACCTCGCCCACACCGGCGTTGCTTCTCGTCGTGAATCTGACACCCTAATTGAACAAGGGAAAGTAATTATTAATGGCAAAAAGGCAACTATGGGGCAACAGGTCGTGGAGTCTGACGTCGTTGAAATCAAAGGAAAAACCAAAGCTAAGTCATATTTAGCCTACTACAAGGGCCGTGGCATTATTACTCACTCTCCGGCTGAAGGAGAGGTTGATATTGCCGGCCGACTGGCGACAGACTATGGCATCACACACGTGGCGCCAGTCGGCCGGCTAGACAAAGACTCAGAAGGTCTCATCATCCTTTCAAACGACGGTCGTATTACAGGACCACTACTGGATCCTGAAGAAAACCACGAGAAGGAATATGACGTATTGGTAGACAAACCTATCTCGGGAATGTTTAAAAAGGCTATGGAACTTGGTGTAGACATAGAAGGCTACCGCACCAAACCAGCCACCATTGAAGCCAACCAAAGAAACGAAAAGCGGTTCACACTTATCATTACTGAGGGAAAAAAGCATCAGATTAGACGCATGTGCGCCGCTCTCGGCTATCAGGTTCAAAACCTCAAGCGTGTTCGCATCATGAATGTAAAGCTTGAAAAGCTAAAACCAAATCAATACCGAAAGATACAAGGCGATGAATTGACTACACTACTGAAAAGTTTGGGTTTAAATAAATAAAAAGAAGGGCCGGCTTTAGCCGGCCCTTCTTTTTACCTCCCCCTACTCATCCTCATCATCTTCATCCTCGATCTCATGCTGAATGATTTCTTCGATAATATCCTCGAGAGATATCACTCCCACAAATTGCTGATTGCGGTTTTTTACAATCGCAATATGCTGCTTGGTTTTAAGCATTTTACCCAACACCACATCAAGCTTTTCTCCACCTTTTACTTGCATAAAGCCTCTTTCAAACGCTTCTTCTGTCTGATGGATAGAGATATCGTCATCTTCAACAATCAAATCCTTAACATACAGAATCCCGACCACATTGGAGCGATTTCCACTAAAGATTGGAAGCCTTGAATAGCCATGGTCGTTTATTTCAGTCAAGAATTCATGATTCAAGCGCTGATTTTCATCAAACATTACTACATCATCAGCCGGAGTCATCACTTCCCTAACTGTCATATGTGAAAACTGCAACGCACCATGAACAATTCTTTCTTCATCGGCATCAATCGGACTATGCTCTGAATCTTCATGTTCAGAAATAATATCCATCAATTCACGATTGGAATATGTTGTCGGCAACTCTGAACCAAGAAAATGATCCAAAATCTTAGCAATTGGCCAAGAAATCGGATAAAACAAAACAATCACCAACTTAGTGAACCAAAGCGTTTTCGCCCCAAACCACAGCGCATACCGAGAAATAACCGCCTGCGGAATAATTTCTCCAAACAGTACGATAAGTGAGGTGGCAATAAGACCCGCCATGAGACCCGAAGCGATACTACCAAGAAAGATAGATAGAGTTGTGTTGACGGTTACATTACCCAACAAAAGAGTCGTCAGTAATAAATTACCTCTTTTTCTAACTGGATAAATTGCTTCGGCGTTTTTGTCGCCATGGTTGGCTCTCCGACGCAATGAGTGCGTATCGAGTGAGAGCAGTCCTAGTGTTAGACCCGAGAAGAGTCCTGATAAGATCACTAGGACCAGGGATATTAAGTATTCCATTTATTTGATCAAATTTGACCGTTATTAGAACACATCCGACCTTATTTTTCAATAGATAATATCCAACCCTACAAACCGAGGTACCAGTCCAGTTCCACAATCTCGATATCTGAATTGGCTGCTTTAACCAACCTAGTGAACTCCTCTACATCAGACAAACCAGACTGACCCAAATAATGATAAGGATAAACGGTGACAGGTGAAAAATCTAAAACCGCGTCGGCAGCCACATCTACATCCATAGTGTCTGGCAGACTCATCGGAATAAAGGCTACGTCAATATCTTCCAGCGTTCGCATTTCCGGCACATCCTCTGTATCACCAGCAATATAGACTGAAAAATCATCTTTTGTCAGTAAGTATCCATTCCCTAAAGAAGCGACGCCTGTATTTTCACTTTGCAGCTCACTTAGTTCATACGCAGGAATAACTTTAATTTCAATCCCCAGCACATGATGAACATCTCCACTACCCATGGCGACAGTTTGTTTTTGAAGATCTTCAGGCAAAGTATCGACCACAAATGCTGGCGCAATAATCATGGTTTTATTACTCACAATTTCCTCCAGCAACTCAACATTGAAATGATCAACCTTATCAGAGCCAAAGAGAATCAAGTCTGGGTTTTTGTACCGCTCGTATAACTCCAGCTTCCCTACTGGATCATTGAGAATCTCAACATCACCCAGCTTCATAGAAAACGAAGCGTGTTCAATTGGAAAAACTTTAAAATCCTCTTCCACCATTTCATCGTCACTTGTTTCATTATTGAAAATATAAACTACAAAAAATAGTGCCGTTGCAAACAACAAAACAATGCCGATCTTCTTATCTAAACTCATCATGTTTCTAATTAATGGATAAGATCTTTAGAATCGAGTGATCTTTCATCACCATTATAACCAATTGAATCCCCCTCTAACTGATGAGCCTTTTCAGCCAAAACTTCCGCCTCTTCCCTATCTACAAATCTTCCTTGAGTTGTGATAAAGCCATCTACTAGGCTAGAAAAATCATCAAAATCTGGTAGCTCAGCCTTTAGCTTCATCATGGCCAACATGTGTGATGTGCCACGAAAAATCTGATCTCCGTACATAATCGCTGCTGGTTCGTCTTTAGTGATAGCTTCGATTTCCTCAGCTTCATCTATGTTTCTTTTCGACTCAAATGAATGTGGCGCTCTTTCCATAAACTTTAAATAAAGGCGTGTGTCATTATCATTACTACACCCATTACTATTATATACATAGTTTCAACCCCAATCGCGAAGATACTCTTTTGAGCAAATAGCCCATTGGCCTTTATAAGGCCTGCGGCCATCAAAATCACCAGAACAGCCAGGACAAGGGAGTCAGTAGTTTCTGTCACACCGATTACCCAAGCTAGCAGAAAAGTACTTCCGAGCTGAGCGGCCATAGCCATTTTTTGAGGCCCTGAGCTGTCCTCGATATCGACACCAACCCCTTTGGCCCATTTTACTCCAAACATCTTTGGTGAGTACCAGAGCCATCCCAACAAGAAAGAAGCCGCTGTACCGATAAATACCGCCATCCAATTAACATCTAAAATTAATGTTTCCATAAGCGTATTATTATCTAATAGTAATTTAATTGTACGCTTATTTTCAGATAATAAAACCTACTCTGTGACCACCTGCACACTTGCTGACAACTTTTCTTTTATGACATTTAGGTCAAATTCTGAATAATTGGTACCTTTTAGGTTTAGAACTTCCAACTTACTTAGGTTGCCTAGTTCGTGTGGCAGACCAGTAATAGGGTTGTTTGATAGATTTAAAACTCTAAGTTCGGAAAGCTGACCGATTTCGGCTGGTAAACCAGTAAAATTATTGTTGCTAATGTTTAGTTCGCGCAACTCTGAAAGCAATCTTATTTCCGCCTTGAGAGAACCAGTAAGACCTCGACCTGAGAGATTCACCTCTCTGGCGTGACTCGGAATAGTAATTCCGTCATAGACCGGCACAGGCTGACTACCACTCGCCGACTCGGCTATTTTTTCTGCCGCCTCGCGAGACAAATCCAATATTTCTTCCGTTGAAGTATCTACCTTTAGCCCCGTCTCATCATAAACGGCTCCCATGGAGGAAATCATCCACCAACCTCCAATGAACACTGCCAATATAATTGATATTAATCCAAACATATAAATATTGTAACATTAGTTTTACAAAGGGCGGCCAGCAAAGCTGGCCGCCCTTTATAAAACCATCCTATTCACCCCTACTTCTTCTTTCGACTACTTTCAGTCAAACCCTGCTTTCGTAGTCGGATAGACTTTGGACACACTTCTAGATACTCATCCTCAAGCATAATCTCAAGACCAATCTCGATAGACAAAGCTCTATGCGGAACCAAAGTAACTGCATCATCAGAACCAGATGCTCGCATGTTGGTTAATTGCTTACCTTTAGTTGGATTTACAACCATTTCCTCACCCTTGTTTGTATTACCGATAACCATACCTTCATACACTTCAACACCAGCACCAATGTACAGTTCTCCTCTATCCTGCAGACCAAACAACGCAAATGCCAAAGCTTTTCCTGTCGCCATAGACGTCATTGAACCAGTCTTTCGCTTCTTGATTTCTCCTGCGTAAGCTCGGAACTCAAGGAATCGTGAAGCCAAAATACCTTCACCCTTGGTATCAATCACAAACTGATTCTTGTACCCAAGCAAGCCTCGTGTCGGCCCTTCAAAGAGAAGTCGAACTTGGTTTTCATGAGGAATCATATTTTGCATGATGAAGCCACGATTAGACAACCGCTCAATAACTGGACCCTGGAATTCTGAAGGGATATCAACTGTCACTTCTTCAAACGGTTCAGACTTAACTCCATCAATATCCTTTATGATTACTTTTGGCTGAGAGACTGACAATTCATAACCTTCACGTCGCATATTTTCTAGCAGAATCGCGATATGCATTTCTCCACGTCCATAGACATCATAAGCATCACCGCCGGCAGACTCTACCTGCAAACCAACGTTGATCTCTAGCTCCTTCTCCAGTCTTTCGCCAATTTGTCGTGAAGTAACATACTTACCTTCTCGACCAGCAAACGGAGATGAGTTTACCAAAAACTGCATTCCCACTGTTGGCTCATCGATAGCGATGGCTGGCAGAAGCTCTGAGTCTTCATTGTCAGTGATAGTTTCACCGATATTGATATCTTCCAATCCAGCAATCAATACAATATCTCCGGCAAAAGCTTCTTCTAGCTCAACCTGACTAACTCCGACATAACCAGACAGTTTTACAATCTTTCCTTTCTTTGTTTCTTCTCCTTCAGCCTTTACCAAAACTTGCTGACCCTTTGTCACCTTTCCATCATAAATACGTGCTACGGCCAATCTACCCAAGAAGTTGTCGTAACCGAGATTGAAAACCTGCGCTCGCAAACTCTCACCTTCTACATAACCCTTAGCTGGTGGAACATGAGCCAAAACAGTATCCAAAACTGGAGACAAATCCTTTAGTTCATCATCCATCTTTATCTTAGCTACCTTGTCTCGCCCAATCGCATATACCACCGGGAAGTTTGATTGCTCATCTGAAGCGCCGAGCTCCAAGAAAAGCTCTAGCACTTGCTCTTCACACCTATCTGGATCAGCCGCTGGCTTGTCGATTTTATTGATAATAACGATAGGCTTGAGACCAAGCTCTAGGGACTTCTTGAGAACGAACCGAGTCTGCGGCATCGGACCCTCTTGAGCGTCCACCACCAACAGCACTGAGTCAATTGAACGCAAAACACGTTCAACTTCAGAACCAAAGTCGGCATGGCCTGGAGTGTCCACGATGTTGATCTTAGTGTCTTTATAAGTCACTGAGGTATTTTTGGCATAAATAGTAATACCTCGCTCTTGTTCTAGAGCGTTGTTATCCATTGACGCATCACCGTCTCGTGAACCTGTAAATTCCATCAAACCGTCGGTCAAAGTAGTTTTGCCGTGGTCCACGTGAGCGATGATAGCGATATTGCGAATTTCTTGTGACATAAATAAAATTAGTAAGATAATAAAACACTATTCGAGACTTCTCCAAAAAATAGAAAACGCACTCCCTGAACTACAGAGATTTAGTACTATAAAAAATAGTAGCTACTAGGTGCCACGAACCCAGCTAGAATACTGACTTTTTTGAGTTTTGTCTACAGCAAACCAAGAAAAGCAAGGTTTGCGAAGTAAGCAAACGCCAAACCAGCTATTATAATTACTATTGCCTTAATCCACATGCGTAAATAATTTGCGGTAAAACCACAGTCTGTAAGCCAAAAAACCCAATACTGCTATCCCCAAAGGCCAGTAAACATACGAGGAAACGAACATCCTAAAGAATGAATGTCCAAAAAACTTTTGTGTTGTTCTGATACTAGACAAGCTGTCAAAAAAACCAATATCTACTGAATCAAGAGAGCCGAAAGAAAGCATGTAACGACCTTCATTTTTGGGAGTACTGATTTCAATTCGATAAGTTCCAGCCTGGACCGACTCACTCAAGACTGGCCCCTGCCAAAAATCCATCCCCAGCATACTATTCTTTTCTACCGCCCAATCTTCAGAACTTAGCTTTTGACGCACCACTTCTTTAACTCCTCCACCGCGGTCGTTTTTTCTCACCACGATTAGTGAGAAAGGAATTGGCTCTGCCTCAGAGACAAATCTCTGTGAAATCTGCACCTGCAAATCAGCCTCTTCGTCGACCGAGATTTCATACATTATTGGATAGTCCTTCAGCTCACCCAAAAAGTCGTGCCGACTATCTGCGTACTCATCAATGCTCACAATCTGATACGGAACACTCACCTCCGTAACAATCGGACTGAAAGCCTCAGCCGGAAAGGCAAAAGCCAGCGGTGCGAGCAATAAAAATAGGAGGTATTTCATTAGTAGTATAATAGCAAATGCAAACGGCGCCGCACACCTTTTTCTGCATAGAAATTTGGTGCGGCGCCGTTCCCATCAATCCTCTTAACCTCGATTCACAATTCCCGCTTCATCGAAAATAGCCTGCATTGTCGCCCTGTCATTGGCTTGTCTTGCTACCTGCAAGGCGGCCCTCTGCTCATCAGAAAGCTGATCTAGAAAACCCTTTCGAACTTTTCTTTGGTAATGATATTTCTTATCGACATCAACCCCGATTTCTTCTAGGATATCTGCCGCTTCTTCCCATTCACCATTCATTCGAAGTGCATGAGCTTCTTGAAACAGCTTGAAGTCATCTTCATCCAAAATACTATCACCAAGTGAAGTTCCTTCTGTCGCCACCTTAAAAGCTTCCCAGTCACCATCAATCAGCGCTTGTCTCATTTCTGAACGCACCTCCTTCGCGGCTTGATGAATAGACATCAGCACCTCTTCAGTAATACCCGCTTCTGCCAGTAAGTCACGCGCGGCTTTTAAATCTCCTTCCTGTCGTAAATGTTGAGCTTCCTGAATAGCGCTAACTTGTTTTTCTGATAGCCCAGCCCGACTAAGAACGCTTCCTCCATATGCGTGCACACCTGTTGCTGTGAGAGCAAAAGCAGCCACTGCAATAAGTAAAGATTTCGATTGCATAAATGATTTAATCGTTTATTTGTTTAAATTCAAAGTAATCCAATGCAAAACAACCGTCTTGCTTCTTTTATTACGACTTAAACAAACTCTTATTACAAAAATTCTCACTAGGTAACAACAACCACTTTTTTCAATAGCAAAAACTAATTATTTGGGTAGGTTTGGAGGTATTTCCAGATTTCGTTGAAAGCTAGCCAGATTGCACCTTCGCCATCCACAGCCGTGCCACAAGAGTCAATCAGGTACTCCTTGCCATCTACCGTAATAGTGTAGCGAGCATCAATACCATCACTGTGCGAGTTGCAAGATTTTGGATTTGTAGCTTTAGACTGAGCCACTAGCTCTGACTTCAGTAGTGACTTACTCAAATCTCGCTTTAGTGCGATAGGTAGATTGCCTTGCCTAACTACCGGATCAGCGCCGACTGTTGGCGAATACAGATATCGATAAGTACCATTCTTTAAAATCTGGAAGGAGGAGCAGCTATTCCTACACCCTCCATACATTTCACCAGTAACAGAAAATTCTGCGAAGCTGCTCTCAGTTGGTACCACGTCTTTTTCCCAAAAACCAGCGAATTGAGTCAGATACAAATAGGCTCCAATCATAAAACCAACTGTGCCAGTAATAAAAATACTCAGAATATCCTGTTTCTTCATGCGAACATTATATCATCGAAGTTTACCAGAGACATTAAAGGCCGGCAGAAATGGAAGCTTCGCTTCCATTTCTGCCGGCCTATTTCACCAAGTTTTGTGTGGAGCCTTTCTAGACTTTGGGAACTTTCTAGAATTTTGTCTCGCCTGATAACCGCTATCGTTCTTTTTTCCACGATTACGAAAACCGCGCTTAAAACTACCACGCCGGACACCAGACTTAGCCAAACAGCCATAGCCTCTTTGATCAGAGTACTCTCTCAGAACTCCAGGTGATCCATACAAACTGATACCGTACGGATAGATAATGAAAACTGGATGAAACTCCCGCATCATCAAACCTGCTGCAATGGCCAACATTCGCATGATACACCTCCATTGAACTTGCCAAGACAAATATCGCCTTTTTATAACAAAAAAGCAACCAGGTTTTTCAACCTGATTACTTTCTTTAACCACCAGTTATTCTGCATTAGTCCCGTAATGCTCGTGATGCTCAGCTAGCATACCCTCAATTACTTCGACTTGCTCCTTTGCACCCTCATCTCCCCTAGCCAGAGATTCTTGAGCCGCCTGCAACAGACTGTTCAATTTATCTAATTCAAGTACTCTCTCAATACTAGGCTCAACATCAGCCACTCTTTTTCCATCTACTTCGGACACATTATTTTCAACGCCACCATGATTAAAACCTTGATAACCCTGAGAAAGACCCACTGGATCAATCCCTTCATCAGAAGCTGTCGAACTCTCTTCTGCGCCAGAGTTCACCTGGCCCTGCCATGCTTTTTCGCCAGCTGTCAGGTCTCCTCGTTTCTCAACCTTAGGTCTTTCGCCAAATCCAAACATACAATCAAAAATTATCCTTTAAATAAAAGCTGTAAACATTATTACACTATATTTTAAAAAGTCTATGCTTTTGCGATGGATTTTGATTGGAAACGGCCGAACACGTAGTGTTCGGCCGTTTAATCAAACAAAGCTTCTTCCCAAGCAAAACTATTCACTTCATTACCATCGGTAGAAAAATCTACTTTAGCTGTGATTTTCTTTCCAGAAAGCACCACCGGTAGCCACTTAGCATCAGCGGCCCACATCTTTTGAAACGGCAGATCTGCCACATCAAACCAGTCAGGCTTCATTTCCTTCGTTTCAGCTGGCTCGCCTTGCCAAACTTCAAGTAAATAAACCCAACACTCCGTAAAAGGCTCGCCAGCAAAACTAAACTCCACCTTTGCCACCAAGCTCAAATCTTCTACCTTTGCCACCAGAGCAGACTCCTCTTTTAGCTCTCTTATGGTAGCCGCCGCAGGAGTTTCATTCTTAACCTTGCCGCCAAAGCCATTCCACTTTTCAGCTCCAAAGCCGCGCTTTTTCATACCTAGCAAGACCTTATCGCCATCGATGCAAAAACATAATGTAGTTTTTTTCATATCAATCTCCTTATCTCAAATCAGTGTACCTTACAGGGAAAAATTTGCCAGACAAAAGAATAACCCGGGGTATACACCTCGGGTCAAATACGCTTTTGGATCAGAGCTTGATAGGACCAACCCAACCAAAGTGCTCAAGAAATTTATCTTTGGTGATTGGCTCAATTCTTCCAGTTTCACCAAAGGTTTTTAAAAGCAAATCACCAGTTCTGAAATGCACCTGTGTGCTTCCATCAACATCGAAGATGCCGCACTCATTCAACACCCCAATAACGAAGACTGGGGTCAGTTTATAAGCGCGATACATTTCAATTTGAAAGTTCCGCTCCAACCAAAACTCGTACAAAAGCTTCGCCCTTTCATCTTCATCGAGAGAAACTTTTTCTCCGAGGATGTAGGTCGATTCAAAATCACAAACCGGGTAAAACTCTCCCACCTGCTGAACAACCATCCAACAATCAGGAGTAACTTCAATCGGAACCAAAGTATCGCTATCATCAGCCAAAACATGAACCGTAACGGTTGAGGGAACTTTGGTTACGACACAATCAGAATCATGCCGCGAAAGACAATACCCCACAGAGCAATTATCTAATTCCGGCAAATCGAACTTATCAAAAACCCGCATGCCTGTTTCAGTCATCACGCCCTCCCGTATCTAAAAAGAACAAACTAGTCAAAAACTAGACCCTAATTTATACATACAAAAACCCCTTTTGTAAAGGGAAACGCAATTTAAGTTTATGCGTGTAGCACTAGTCCTCAACCAACTTAATCCTCTCTAACATTAAATTTTTGAACTTTTCATCCTTAGTCTTAGCCCATTTCATCGCCGCCCAAACCACATCATTAGTCCTTATTATTCTTTCTTCAGTTTCAATCTCGTCAAGTAATTCATTTATTGTTCTATTGAAGCGAAATGCGCACCTCTCAACCAGACAATCAAACTGTTGATCACTAAATTTCCCATGTATTTTTATATACGCTAGTCCAAAACTTTTAGTAATAACTGCGTGTTCAAAATCGTAAAACAACATTACCCCATCATCTGTGATAATAACCCTTGATTGTATATCTCCCCACGCAAAACCAACCTCACCATCTTCCTCTTGTGCTTCCAAGTAGCACAGATTTTTATTTAACCTAGACTCAATCCAGTAGCAGTAAGCATCATTTAGACCAGACTTTTTTGCCTCTTCAAAGCGTCCAAATCCATACTTTTTTAAATTATCAACTGGATTTACATAGCCAAACTTCTTATATCCATTCTCAGAACAAAAGGATGAAAACTTTTTTACATCCAGCCTAAACAAGGCATGCAGCTGCCTAGCAAATAAATCAATTTGACTTTTTGTAAAATCCTTCTGCGACACCTCCTTTCCTTCTAAAAATTCTTCAATCAAGAAATTATCTACATCATCATAAAAGAACACCTTGGGACAAAATTTTATTCCTTGGGACTCGAAATATTTCAGAAATGAGTACTCTTTTTCAAGTGAATCCTTAAACTGTGTCTCTTTGCTTTTTTTAATTCTCAACACGTACTTTCTACCTTCATCTTGTACAAGATAGTTATAGTTCCCATAACCTTCGGACAAGAAGGATACAGACGGATTCACAAAAAACGGCACTTTTGAAGCGAGTCTTTTTATCTCCTCTACTGATTTCATTCATTGATTATAGCAAGCATTGTTTCGATTTCACGTTTTTATAATGCGTAATCTAGCCAACTGATTAAGGCCAGAATAAATGGTAATGCCGCCGCAATCGAAATAAAAATTGAAATCACTAATTTTTTCTTATCACCAGACTCAAAACTTTTTCTAATATATCTAGGAATGATAAAAAGACTGATTATTGAAATGACTATAGACACCAGCAACACATAGATATACGGAAATCTAATCACCTCGGAAGAGGCAAGCAGGTACGTAAGCAAAACTACAGCAGGAACTGCTAATAATAAATATACGTCCTTGATAAGTTCTCTTTTCATACAAATACTGTACCACAACAACGTATTATGGTTGATTATAAGAGGAGAAGAAAAAGGAGATTTAATCCCACTACAGCGCCCCGCATCACAAACCCTCTTCTCTCACTACATTTGTTCGGGATTACTCGAGTTAAAACCGTGGGCAGTCAAGCATGTTTGGCCGATTTATTTATTTTCAAATTCTGATTTAATAATGTCTCGGGCACTGACATCATATGGGCTCCAATCTTTATATAGGCGATTTAGTTCATCATCGTATTCGTCTAATCTATTCTTAAGTAAGTTAAGACCTTCCAATGAGTCGGAGCGAATTCTTCTGCTTCTTACAAAGACTACGACAAACCCTAATCCAAATAAAACAAATGCAATAATAATATTTTTGGTACTCGCATCAATAAGATGTTTATCAACTAAGCTACCAACAACCCCACCAATTATACCTAGATATAGACCAGTGAATAAGAAAAAGGTATTGGATTGATTAGACTTAACCAGATTTTTAATTTCCTTTTGATACCCCCTTAAATCATTTACTTTATTTAGTAAACTTTTTAGTTCAATCTTAGTTTCATCTGAATTCATAATTAACTGTCTCGTGCTAGCACGATGATGCGGAGAGAGGGGGATTCGAACCCCCGATACGATTGCTCGTATACATCCTTTCCAAGGATGCGCGTTCAGCCACTCTGCCATCTCTCCGTTTGAATTTGATTATCGTTACTGCACATTCGTCTGTTTGGCGTTGGAATATTAAACACTAATTCAGAATAGTCGCAAAGCTCCTTTCTTCATTGAGCACTCTGCCATCTCTCCATTTATTTACTCTGCTACTCCTTTCAGTCCCCTGCTTCTACATGCCGACCTAACAAACAACCAACAAAATATATCACAAAACTATGAGTACACATCCTCAACCAATTTTACACTTCGCCAAATAGGACGGAGGAGCGAATGAGCGTAAGATTCGATTTTTTTTGAATCAATTGATGTGGTGCTGGTTCCAATTTTGATTGTCTCCTCTGGCAAAAGCAAATAGAGCTTGCTGCCTTTAAACGCTATTCTCATGTTTAATTCATGCTCTTTCCACCATTCGTAAACATCTTGCATAAAGTCAGGGGTGAGGATTTCTCTGGCTTTGGTCGGATTTGTGGTGGCGACATGAAGCTCTTTTTCAAATTCATTCCACTCCAAGACGGTTTCTTTCACCTCCCCGCTCTCAACCAAATCCGACCAGAAAGTTCTGTGAGCAAAGCCGCTTCTGTCACCATCAGTTGAGATGTATGTTTCAGCCTCATGACCCTTACCTAAGTCAGCCACAACAAAAACTCCTTTAAAAACCTCTACTCTGGAAGTGCTTTTTCCATTTGAAACCAGCTTGGTCACAAACAGCTCCCTAACCGACACCTCATTTTCTCCGTAGATTGTATAGGTGTCATCTGCTTCAATATCCAGCCCTTCTGACGTAAGAAGGGCTGACTCCTTTAAAAGCTCAGCTGTCTTTACTCGGTGAGCTGAGTCATGGGTGTACATAACCAATCTATCAAGCACATTTGTAAAAGTAGGAACTAAGGCCATGTTTATTTCTCGAGCCAGCAGATGATCATTCTTCATCCACTGTCTAAAAAAAATAATCACCACCACAATCCAGATGATCGAGGTAACTAAAAGCGTATTGAATGACCAGGCTCCGATATTTGAATCGACAGCCTGAAATAAAATAAATAAAACACCCAAGGCAAGAGCTAGAGTTATTAGAGCTGATTTTCTATTGGACAAGACTTTTGCGCGGCGCGAATTTGTCGACGCGATAAAATTTGGCAAGCTTGTTTTTAGAACAGAGTTTAGTTTTGCTTTTAGCTCAGCCTCGTTTGAAAGTGTGAATTTTGACCGATTGCTCATTATTCACTCCCCATGTTACGAAGGCGGTTAATTCTGTCTTGGGCCGGCGGATGAGTTTGGAATAGGCCGCTGATTTTTTGCATAATGCCCTTCTTTTCGTCTTTGAACGGATCAGAAATAAACAAATGAGCTGTAGCATGTGAAGCGTTTCGCATCGGAGTATGACTGTTGTTTATTTTTTCAAGTGCTGAAGCCAAACCTTCAGGATAGCGAGTAAGCAAGGCGCCAGAAGCATCTGCTAGATACTCACGCTTACGAGAAATAGCCAGCTGTATCATCTTGGCGGCGATTGGTGCCAAGATGATGCCAATAACTCCCAAAATCAAGAAGGCTGGATGGCGGTCGCGGTTGTCGCCTCCGCCAAACATCATCATGCGAGTGAAAAAGTCTGCCACGATAGCAATAAAACCAGCCAAGACAACCGCGACCGTCATCACAAGCATGTCTCGATTACCAACATGCGACAACTCATGCGCCATCACTCCTTCTAATTCTGTTCTATCAAGTATTTGCAACAGACCCGTAGTGGCCGCCACCACAGCATGTTCTGGGTCTCGGCCTGTCGCAAAGGCATTGGGTGAAGGATCTTCAACAATAAATACCTTTGGCATTGGTAAACCGGCAGTGATAGAAAGATTCTCTACAATATTGTACAACTCGGGTGCCTGCTCCTTAGAAATCTGCTTGGCATTGGTCATCCTAAGGACAATCTTGTCTGAAAACCAGTAACTTCCAATACTGGTAAAAAAGGACAAGGCTACACCAATGTATAGAATCGTTGGATTACCTAAATACCAAGAAGCACCGTAAGCAATCGCAATCGCAAACACTAAAAACGTCGTCATGAGAGCGTACGTCTTTAAAACATTACTAGATTGTTGTGTATACAGTGTCGACATTTAGGGATTATTAGAGTGGTATTCCTTGCACGCTTTCATTTGAACGGTAGTTTACATCTGCCGACCAGTGCAGATAATAACCATGTTTATATCCTCCTTTCTTGAGCAGATTATCCTTGCGAGCAGCAATCAAATCTTCTCTCGGGATTTCAAGTTGCTTAATTAGGGTTTCTAAAACAACCATCAAATCACTATATTCTTCAAGAAACTCTTCCTTTGTGCGTGACATTGAGAGCGACGCGGCTTCCTCCTGGACTTTTTTGAACAATTCCTGCTGCAACTCTTGAACATCAGTAATATTTCTCACCTCGCACTGCTCGTGCTTGGCTTCAATTTTGGCTGGAATATTATCTCTTACAAGCTTGTTGTAATAGACTCGATTAATTTCAGACATGTGTTAGAAACTAACTTTAACTGGCTCGCGCTGCTCACTATTTTCTTCTAGTTCGAAGTATTCTTCAGCTGTAAAGTTGAACATTGTTCCAATTACATTTGACGGGAATGACTGTAGAGCAATCTTGAGATCACGTACATTACCATTGTAGAAACGGCGTGAAGCTTGGATCTTGTTTTCTGTATCAGAAAGTTCACGCTGTAGCTCCAGGAAGTTTGTGTTTGCTTTCAAATCTGGGTAATTTTCAGAGATTGCCATCAGACGACCAAGAGCGCCAGTCAAAGCTGATTCGGCTCCCGCCATAGCTGCCACTTGATCTGGAGTGATGCCTGAAGGGTCAATGTGAGTCTGAGTAGCGGCTGCTCGGGCATTTGTAACTGCGTCTAGAGTTTCTCTTTCGTGGGCCGCATAACCTTTAACTGTTTCAATCAAGTTTGGGATCAAGTCGTAACGGCGCTTTAGTTGTACATCAATATCTGCCCACGCCTCCTTAGCTTGCTGGGTGAGTTTTACAAATCTGTTGTAAGCAAAAATTACATAAAAAACTGCTGCTGCTATGATGCCTACCAAAATCCAATTTAAGTCCATAAACAATACAATATTATTTTAATACCTCTATTTTAACATATATTACTCCGTAAACTTAGTGTTTATTTCATTTTGTGGGAGGTGCAGAAAGAAAACGGCC
>JAGQMJ010000008.1 GCA_020428685.1 Candidatus Kaiserbacteria bacterium | reverse complement strand
AGCTTCGCTGGCGGCCTTTACTGCACCCAAAACAAACTACTCAAATGAATGAATACCGATTATGTTTCCTTCTGTATCAACCACCATTGCAGAAAAACCATACTCTCCGATATTCATCTTGGACTGAAGAATCTTTCCTCCAGCATCCTCTACTCGCGCCTCTTCAATAGCACAGTCTGAACTTCCAAAATACACTACCGCACCTCCCCCTCCAGCCTTCATACCCTCCATTTTTACCAATGCACCAGGCGCACCACTAGTCTTATCCATAGTCATAGGGAAAGACAACATTCTCATGCCGTCTGATGAAGCGTCTGGCATTTGCATTTCTTCTAATGAAGTTTCAAACACAGTCTCATAAAACTTCTTGGCTCTCTCCATATCATCAACATAAATCTCAAACCAAACTACTGGATTTTCCTTATTCATACACAGTTAAATTAGACTTCTATACATCAATCATAGGTAAAATACCTTTCACAAGCAAATGATTTATTTGGTATCCTTAAAATACTTCTTTGCACTTTCCCGACGATGCGGACAGCCCGGCCAGCAACACGGTCGTTTCTTCCCTTTGCGCAAATCTTCGCACAGTCTTTTCAAATGCTCGGCTCTAGTTTCAGGCTTTTTTACGATCGTGACCCAACAAATCCACTCATTTCTAGCCAACGGCGTGAGTTTTTCCCAGTACTCTTCAACATCTTTATTTTTATTCAGCGCAGCCCGCAAATCTGCAGGCACTCTATGTAAGAAATCTTTGTTAATTTTTGAAGCTGACATGATGTTTTTATTATAACAAGAGCAATCCAAAAGGTGTCTATCAAAAACTAGAGTAAGGATAATCAGAAAAATACGACCGGACTAGATATATAATATTAGTATGAAAACACCTAAAAAAATTATGTCCATCCGCACCAGGATTATAATTTCAATTTTTGCCACGGCCATGTTTTTAGGAGCGGCTATCATGGGTGTTACTTCCATCATCCTTCTTTCTAGTTACGATGAAATCGAGAATGACAATATCATCCGTGATCTATCGAGAGCCGATGCAGCAATCAATAACAGCCTGACACACTTAGGAGTCTCACTCATCGACTGGTCACATTGGGACGATACTTATATCTTTGCCCAAGACAGCAACCCAGAATACATCGAGGCAAACCTGGATGATTCAACACTAGTAAACCTAAATATCAACCTGATAATTTACTTAAACTCACACAATCAAGTCATCTATGCAAAAGCAGTTGATTTTGAAAGTGGCGAAGAAGTAAATAGCGAGAATATTATTAAACAAATAATGAGCTATGACAAATTCTATATACACACTAGTCCGAATGAAGTAGACACGGGGATGATAGCACTGGACGAAGGTATACTGATGGTCGCATCTTCACCTATCTTGGATAGCGAGGAAGACATGCCACCTACTGGCTCATTAATCTTTGGTAGATACGTTGATGAAGAAAAAATTGATGACTTTAGGGATTTGACCCAGCTCTCACTCAGTATATTCCCTCTCAATGAGAGCGAACTACCTCTAGATGTAGAAACGGCCAAAACAAACCTTGAACAAGGACAAGAACATTTCATTATCGACACAGACAAAAAAACTATTTCGGGCTATCTAACCTTAGAAAATATCGACAACAAACCAATCGGTATCCTGCGCGTAGACAACTCAAGAGACATTTACAACAACGGTATAAAAACACTACATATTTTTATCATCACTATCACCATCTCTATCCTACTAATCACGGTTGTAGTTGGCTACCTATTTGAGAAACTTCTTATTACCAGATTCACATCACTAACCAAGCAAGTAAAGGAAATCAGTCAAACTAACAATCTCTCTCTTCGTGTAAAAGCAGAGAAACTAGATGAGATCGGCAACTTTGCAACAGTGATGAATTCCCTCCTTGAAAGTCTTCAAAAAGCCCAAGCAAACGAGGCCTTGCTTACAGAACGCGAAAAAGAAATTTCTAAAGACCTGGAGCAGAAGCTGACAGACATTCAAAGATTCAACAAAATTATGATCGACCGAGAACTCAAGATGGTAGAGCTAAAACAAATCAATAAAGATCTGGAGTCCAGGTTGAAAAAACAAGGCAATGAGTAATGTCTCCGCCAACAAAAAGCCCCTACGGGTGCTTTTTGTTTGCGGAGACGAGAGAAATTTCGGTCGTTACACGACCAGTATACCTTTTGGATATATTCTTCTTTCAGTCGAATCTACCTCAAAAGCTTTTCGAACCCTCACGTAAAGCGTCCCACGCTTTACTTCGTCTCCGCCCAATAAAATAACCGCCAGATGGCGGAATTTTATACGAGCGGGCGGTCTCGAGTTAGAACCGTGTGATACCAAGCCCTGCTTGACCGTTTCGACAGTATTTTAAATTCAACTCGATAGTGTCTCGAGCGCTAGTATATAAATATCAAAACGATAGCAAACATGAACAACCCATACTCAATGCCAGAAATCCAATTAATGTTTAAGTAGTATCGATTTATCCAATTTTCCATACCCCATTTTTGTATGTAAGAGGTAAGTTCTTTCTTTTCCCATGAGACAATTAGTCGTAATCTTCTTTCAGAATCAGGTAGTTTTTCCCAGTCACCATCTTCAACTAAAATAGATTTCATCCTATTAACTCTTCTCCCTAGTAATTTATACCGTCGATCAGTAAGTGGCCATAATAGTGGAATACCCCAACCAGTTCCATATAAATCATTAATGAAATGCAACATAACAGCAATTAAAAACATCCATCCATAAAATGGGTATAGGTATACAAGTATGCCACCAACAACCAAGAAGATTACGGGGTAATGCAATCCCTCTCGATGATCAGATAGGTGTTCAGCTGAAGCAGCAAGTCTTTTGCGTTTTATCAGCTCAGGAATCGCATCAAGATCAGGACACATGGCGATAAGTATCCCAATTAGAAAATGCCACCACACGACCTCTGTGCTGGTGATAAACGAAGCTAATACAACAGCAAAGATACCATTCGCCCAATCTGCCAACAAAGCTAAAATTTCTTTCATTGAGGTCATTGTAACAAAAAAGCCAGCACGAGGCAGGTGTCTCGTGCTGGCTCTAAACGGCGGAGACGAGAGGATTCGAACCTCCGGGGGCGTAAACCCCACTTCCTTAGCAAGGAAGCACGATAGACCACTCTGACACGTCTCCATTTATTCAACTGTTCGTTACTATTTTTTAACCTGAAGAGCGTTGGAGTATTAAACACTAATTCGTAATAGTCGCTTCGCTTCTTTACTCATTGAGCACTCTGACACGCTTCGTAACAACCAAATGGCTGTACGGGCCAGAATACCATATCAAGTGACCAGAAACAAAGCCCGAAGCTTGACTGTGAGTGTGTTTTTTGACACTCTAAACTTGGTTAGACTAGTCAGGAGACAAAAATGTATCAACCTATCTTTACGGTCGAGACTAAATACACATGTCATTGCTGCAAAAAGATCTTCGTTTATCAGATCGACGGCACGACACCCTACATCACGGTCAACAGAAAAAATTATTTTTACTGTTCAGATACGTGCCTTAAACAGGATCAAAGTCGTGAAGAATTATCCGCTTAAGCGGGCGGCGGGCAAACCTATCGGTTCGCCCGCTTTTTCTATTTCTTAGAACTTTTTATTACCCCCGCCACTGCCTTTACCAAACCAGGAGTCATGATTGATGGAATCACATTGTCGGCGGTTGGTTTTTTTATTAGGCTGGCGATTTTTTTGGCGGCTGCCAATTTCATTTCATCAGTGATTTCTTTGACACCATTGTCTAACGCACCGCGGAAAATCCCTGGGAAAGCCAGTGAGTTGTTGATTTGATTTGGCATATCTGAGCGGCCAGTTGCCACCACCACTGCTCCCGCTCGCTTAGCATCCTCGGGCATGATTTCTGGAATCGGATTGGCAAGAGCAAATACAATTGGCTGGCGTGACATATGCTCCACATGGGCTTTTGCAATAGTACCAGGACCAGAAACTCCTATCACTGCGTCAGCGCCGTCAATTACCTGCAAGACGTCACCGGAAATTTTCTGATGATTGGTAATCTTGGCCAGGTCTTTCTTGTATCCACTCAAATCCGGGCGTCCGTCATAAATAGCCCCTTTTGAATCTGTGACGATAATCTCCTTAATCCCAGCCAGAGATAAGAGCAGCGTGATAGCGCGGCCGGCCGCCCCTGCTCCTACCACCACCACTCGCAAGTTTTCAAACTTCTTTTCTACCACCTTAGCCGCATTGATAAGGCCGGCCAAAACAACAATCGCCGTACCATGCTGATCATCATGCATGACGGGAATATTCAATTCTGCTTTCAATCTAGTCTCAATTTCAAAACACTTAGGTGCGGCAATGTCTTCCAAATTTATCCCCCCAAACCCTGGAGCTATCGCTTTTACAGCCGCAATTATTTCTTCAGTATCCTGAGTACCAAGAGCGATTGGAAAAGCGTCCACATCAGCCATCTCCTTAAAAATCGCACACTTACCTTCCATAACCGGCAACGCTGGAATAGCCCCCAGATTACCCAAACCAAGCACAGCCGAACCATCAGTCACCACCGCCACAGTATTCCTTTTTATGGTGTAATTACGAGCTTCTGCAGGGTTTTTGTATAAGTATGAAGAAACCGCCCCAACTCCAGGAGAGTACATTGTGCTCCATTCAGTCTTGGTCTTTAGTTTTCCTTTACTAGTGATTTCAATCTTTCCTTTTAACTTCTTATGTAAAGCTAGAGCAAGTTTGTTGTAGTCTGGTTTTTTGGTTGCCATGGATAGAATTTTAATAAATAAAATGTGACCATACTAGTATACGCTGGTTATTTTCGGGGGCAAATTTTCGGAGAAAATTTGCCCCCGAAAACCCAACCACCCCAAACCACAACAAAATTGGTACAATAATCATCATGAAATTATCTGATGAACTGACAACACATTTCCGCATCGATACGGCCCACGTTAAAGCGCTCAAAAAGCTTGGCATCAAAACTGTCACAGATCTTCTTTATCATCTTCCAGCTCGATACGAAGATATTTCAGACGTTCAGTCTGTGGGCGGCCTGGAGAAAAACCAAGACGCAGTGGTATACGGACAACTCTCTGGACTAAAGACTCGTAAAGCCTGGAAGAGTCGTAAACCAATTGCCGAAGGTTATGTCGAGGACGGCTCAGCCAAAATGAAAATCATGTGGTTCAATCAGCCATACATCGCCAAGATGTATACCGATGGAATGTATGTAAAACTAGCTGGTAAAGTAGCCGGTAGTGAAGGCAAGCTATACCTTTCTAACCCAGAAGTTGAACCACTTGATTCCCTACCCATCGACAGACACGATTCGATATTCAAAGACACCGAACAACTGGACGAAACTCTCTACCCTGTCTACAGAGAAACCAAAGGTATCACTAGCAAGTGGATTTATCACACTGTACTCAAGTGTTTTGAGAAAGATATTCTTAAAACTTTGATAGACCCAATACCGGCGGCTATATTGAAACGTTACAATCTACCAGAATTAAAAACGGCCTTAGTCTGGATTCACTCACCCAAAAAAGCCGAGCATGCTGCCAGCGCACGCAAGCGTTTTGCTTTTGAAGAAGTATTTTATATACAAGTACAGAAAGCGCAGGAACGCGCCGCGGTCAGTGCCGCGCAGACATATTCGATTCAGTCGACCGCGGCGCAACTCAAAGAATTCACTAGCCGATTCCCTTTCAGCCTAACCAAGGCCCAATCCGAAGCAATCCAATCTATTACAAAAGACTTTGTCGGCAACCACGCCATGAGTCGACTTCTAGAAGGTGATGTAGGAAGCGGTAAGACAGCTGTCGCTGCCACCACCGCCTATACCGTTGCCACTTCTCGCCCACCTGAAGGACTTAGCAAAAGTATTGAGTACGGCAATCTCCAAGTGGCATACATGGCTCCGACCGAAATCTTAGCCAAGCAACACTTCGAAAGTTTCATTGAATACTTTCAACACTTACCAATTTCAATTGGCTTAATCACTGGTTCTGGATGCATGAAATTCCCCAGCAAATCAGACCCAAAGAAGCCGACCAAAATTTCCAAAGCTCAGCTAACCAAGTGGATTAAAAATGGTGAAATCCCGATTGTAATTGGGACACATTCTCTGATTTATAAAAGTGTTGAATTCAAACATTTAGCTTTTGTGATTATTGACGAACAACACCGTTTTGGCACCAACCAAAGAAAGCAGCTAGCCAAAAAAGACGCACGTCTACCACACCTACTTTCAATGACAGCCACTCCGATCCCTCGTACCTTAGCCCTTACAATTTATGGTGATCTCGATATTACTCTGCTAGATGAGATGCCGGCCGGCCGAAAGCCTGTTATCACAAAAGTGGTCGGGCCAAGCCAAAGCAAAGAAATGTACGACCATGTCGAAAGCGAGCTTTCGGCCGGCCGGCAAGCCTACGTCATTTGTCCGCGCATCGAAGAACCAGACCCAGATGCCCAGACCACCCTCACCATGAAAAGTGTGATCGCTGAGGTAAAGCGCTTGAAGAAAGACGTTTTCCAAAACTGGACCATAGCGGCTCTACACGGCAAAATGACACCTGCTGAAAAGGAGAAAATCATGCATGATTTTAACGCTCACAAAATCGATATTTTGGTCGCTACTTCTGTGGTAGAAGTCGGAGTCAATGTTCCAAACGCCACCAACATCATCATCGAAGGTGCCGAACGCTTTGGTCTTGCCCAGCTCCACCAACTTCGGGGACGTGTGATTCGGGGTACACACCAGCCCTACTGTTTTGCTGTCACCGAAAGTAAGAGCGATAAAACCCGCGACAGACTAAAAGCCTTAGCGACCGCCAAGAATGGATTTGAGTTAGCCGAACACGACCTACAATTCCGTGGTGGTGGTGAATTATACGGTGGTAAACAATCCGGCTTATCCGACCTCGGAATGGAAGCTATCAAAAACCTCAAGTTAGTGGAAGCGGCTCGCAATGAAGCCAGACACCTAGTAGCCGAACACCCCGACCTCGCCAAAGACTTTCCTCTCATAGCAGAGCATGTATCTCGAATCGGAGAAGTCCTACACATGGAGTAAAAAAAGCGCTTACGCGCTGCTTTGTTCATTCGCTCAGACATTCGGTAATGCCGTGGCGGCGTTTATGCTTCTTTGCATAATCTGTCACACATTGGAGAGACAAATTTGAATAAACCAAATTCATCTCTCCGCTCTTACTCAAAACAAACAAGCCGTATCGGCCAGGAATCCTATGGACCGAAGGCTTATCCTCACTCGTAATAAGACGTATGTATCCAGCACCAGCCTTAGGCCAAAAAGCAATCTTTAATGCTTTCACCCAAGACTTCGCTAGCCCAAGGTCTTTTTCTGAGAATAATGGAAGACGCTTGATATCCTCATTCATGACATAACTCCCCTTAAGAACCCAAACCACATCAAACCAAAAATTTCGTCAAAGTGCAATATTCGCTAGATGATTATCATCCGGGAGCAATCAAGCAGACAATAAAAAGGACCGCGCGGGTTGCGCGGTCGCTGGCTTTTTTTAGGGTCTCTAACCCTACCAAGCATCACCACAATCAGATGAGGAAAGATTGTTGTGACGCTTTAAGATAGTACTACTCCACCTCCTTTCGAGTCCGTCCGGTTTGCTGCATCACCGCTGAAGTATGTTTCATGATTACTCTCCAGTTGTTGGACAGAAAGGACGCCCTACATATCGTCCACTTCCCTTTATAACCCCAGCTAACAAAAATGTAAAGTCGATTTAGTGAATTGTCGATAAGCACCAATTGCGCTATAGTGTGAGTCACCAACCCGCCTATAGCTCAGTTGGTAGAGCGCAGAGCTTATACCTCTGTGGTCCTTGGTTCGAGTCCAAGTGGGCGGACCAGCGCAGAGAAAACACCAGTCACATGACTGGTGTTTTTTCTAGCTCGTGACTGGTGTCACGAGCGGCGCTAGTCCAAATTTTATTTCCCTTCCACAATCTCAGGACCGATTTCCAACCCTCGTGTCGGGTCACCTACTTTGACATCATCTTTGTACATATCCTCGTAGGCATCTTTGATTTCTACCCCCTCCTTCTTCAACAAAGCTTCATACTCCTCACGCTCTAAAGTCTCAACCTCAAGCAGTCGAAGCGAGATAACATCAAGCGCCTTGCGGTACTTGGTCAGAATCTCACGTGCCTTTTCTTTTCCATCTTCAATAATCTTTGACACTTCATCATCAATTGCTTTGGCTACCTGCGGTGAATATCCTCTATCGTCAGACATGCCGCCGCCGATCATTCGACCACCAGTCCCCTCAAAAGCGACCGCACCGAGAGTCTCACTCATACCATACTTAGTCACCATATCTCGAGCCATGTTTGCTACCACCTGTAGATCGTTTGAAGGACCAGTAGACAAATCATCGAAGACCATTTTTTCGGTCACATAACCTCCAAGCGTCATAGCAATATCATCCAAGAATTCTTTTCTAGTATGCATTCTTCTGTCTTGGTCTGGCAGCTTGAGAGTGTAGCCGGCTGCTCGACCGCGGGAAATAATAGAGATTTTTTGTACCGGGTCAGCATATGGAAGCACAGACGCTACCAAAGCATGCCCAACTTCGTGGTAAGCAGTCACAAGCTTCTCATGCTTTGAAAGTACATGACTCTTACGTTCTGGACCAAGCATCACCTTTTCAATCGAACGAATCAAATCAAACTGACCAACCTTCTTGCGCTTTTCTCGAGCTGCGAGAATCGCACCTTCATTCATAAGCGAGTACAAATCCGCCCCAGAAAAACCAGGTGTTCTCTGAGCAATGATTTCTAGATTTACATCTTCTTGCAACGGCTTCTTGCGAGCATGTACAGTCAAAATCGCTTCACGGTCTTTCCTGTCAGGCAAATCAATCGTCACTCGTCTATCAAATCGCCCTGGTCGCAAGAGAGCTGGATCAAGCACGTCAGGACGGTTGGTAGCTGCCATAATAATCACCTTTGCATTTGGCTCAAAGCCGTCCATTTCAACCAAGATTTGGTTCAGTGTTTGCTCACGTTCATCATTTCCTCCTCCGACACCAGTACCACGCACTCGTCCTACAGCATCAATCTCATCAATAAAAATAATCGCTGGAGCAGCCTTCTTGGCCATTTGGAACAAATCTCGCACTCGAGAAGCACCAACTCCCACAAACATCTCAACGAACTCAGAACCAGAAATCGAGAAGAACGGTACCCCAGCCTCTCCGGCCACAGCGCGCGCCAACAATGTCTTTCCTGTACCAGGAGAACCCATCATCATCACACCCTTTGGAATCTCGGCCCCAATATCAAGAAACTTCTTTGGATTCTTTAAGAAATCTACAATCTCTTCGAGCTCCTGCTTTGCTTCTTTTGCTCCGGCCACATCTTTAAATGTCACCTTTTGATTGGTGTCATTTGGATCAATCATTCGAGCCTTACTGTTACCAAAACTCATCGCCTGCATACCAGCCCCCTTAACCGAACGAGTGAAAAACCAAATAATCACTCCGAGAAATAGTAATGGAAATAAGAAAGGAGCAAATTGACCAAACCAATACATAAAGCCAGTCTCTCTCTGGACATCAATGGTAATCGACGCCAGCTCTTCGGTTGAGACACCCAGATTAGTCAATGACTCACTGATTGAAGCGTCCACTTCTCGCTTGGCCTCACCTGGAGTGCGCGTATCGTCTTTGTAAGACACTTCTAAAATTGCGCCTCGAACAATGATAGTGTCTACCTCACCAGCCTTTACTTGATTCACCACATCAGTCACAGTCAACTCTTCAGGAACCACTCTATTTTCAGTCACATAAGAAAATAGTGCTGTTACAAAAATCAGTAACAGTAGCGTAGACAACATATTGTTCCAGAAATTTCCTGGTCCAATCGGCATCTTTTTTCCAACCTGACGCAAATTTAAGCTTTTCTTATCAGCTTCTAGAGCTGGTGGAATAGGCTTAGGCTCTACTTTAGTTTCATCATTCTTTTCTTCAGGCGTTGGCGTAGTTTCCGCCTTTTCTTCTATTGGTTTTTCTGTATTTTCGGGCTTATTCATATGAGGGCTATTATACAGAAACCAGCTTGAAACGCCACGTTAAAGCCTCATTATTGAAATAATTCTTGCCACCAAACCTTTGAGGTTTCTATAGTAGATGTGATTATATTTGGATTCTTTTCAAGCCTGCCAATAGTGCCATCACCCCACACCACCGCCGTCGGTATACTGCCACTTAAAGCTTTTTCTAGAGCTTCATCCCTCGCATCTATGCGACGATTGATCGCTTTTGCTAAAGCGCCACTCAAGCGATGTCGAAATATAGTCTGGTTGCAAATACGCTCAAAGAGCGGAAGCTTCGTAGTACCCTTATTATTATTGGTAACAATAAGTACATGCGTTGGGCTTAACTCCTCAATCGCTTTGGTAATGACATGTGGACTAGCAAACCCTCCGTCAACATACCGCACCCCATCCACCTCTACGGTGTGCGGCGAAATGTTTTGTAGATTGATTGAAGCGTGCAATCCTTCGAAAAAAGATTTTTCATCGTGTGGTCTTAGTAAAAGTGGCGAGGCTGTTTTATAATCAGCCACCCCAAAGAATAATTTGGTTTTATTTTTTAAAGCTTGACCAACATCTATTTTTCTCTCGGCGTGGTTGCGTGCCACATCCATCAGATACGTCACGTTTACCTGATGCCAGAATCGCCAGTAATTTATAAAGCGAGCATCGGTACAATCTTCCCTCAAAACATCAGCCCCGTACCGACTAGTCCCAGCAGCAAAATGTGCCGCGATAGGGGCACCAGAAGATATTCCAACTAGATAAGAAAAAACACTGGTGTAGCCCATCTCCTCTAAAAAGAGTGAAGTCCCTACCCCATAAGCACCGCACATCAAACCGCCACCCTGAATCAACAGTGGTCTTACGTGTTCATTACTCTGACCCAAATCAATCAACCGCTTCTTTTCCTTGATGGCGTCAACCACATTTTTATCACCTTCAAAAATCATTTTCGTATTTTAAGTTCTATTATAGTATCATTAGCGTTCATGACCACTTACATCCAAAACAAAAAAGCTCGATTTGATTTTGAAGTACTCGATACTTTTGAGGCTGGTTTGGTATTGAATGGTTTTGAAGTAAAAGGCATTCGAGCCAAGCGAGGCAAGCTAGAAGGCGCACATGTAATAGTACGAGGTGGTGAAGCCTACTTGGTAGGCTCTAGCATTACACCACTGCAGCCACTGAATGTTCCAAAGAGCTATGATCCGGAAAGACCTCGTAAGTTATTATTATCAAAGAAAGAGCTAGCTCTGATCGAAAACAAAACCGAAACGGCAGGCTTGACAGCTATCGCTGTTCGATTGTATAATAATAATCGTAAGGTCAAGCTTGAGCTTGCTATTGCTCGCGGAAAAAAGAAACAAGACAAACGCGAATCAATCAAAGCTCGTGACGTAAAGCGCGACATAGACCGCACCTTGAAATCTCAATAATATTAGTACACCGTTCCCAGAGTGATTACGATCACGGCGGGAATTTTCCTCCGGAAAATTCCCGCCCGCGATCACCCTGGGGATGCTTGGCATCGACGGTTGGTCGTGCTGATTGTGTGCAGTGTCGAAACTGGTAATCAATTCGTTAAGAGGTTCCAATTTGTATTTGCAAAAAAAGCAATACTAAGTCCTTACGCTAACGCGTTCGGACTCGCTCCCGCATTCGCGTAATTACGCCTGCCGGACGATGCTTCATCAGTAAACGTCTCATACGCTGACTGAGGTAGAATAGACACGAGACTTTGGCTACCTTTGCCGTTGTCGTAGGTAACTAAGAATTAAACAACTCGAGTCATTTGTGTTTTGTTTGTTCTCAAGCAAATGACTTTAAACTCAAAGAACTAACTACGCACTGTAGACTCACAATCACACCCTAATTCGGACGGGGGTTCGATTCCCCCCATCTCCACACTTCGAAAAATCATCAGCAATAAGCTTATTGAAAGGTGATTTTAGACCATATTTTTCAACGTTTTTCGCTGAGACAAAAAAGTTCAAGAACACAGGTGCAATCAACTCATGTTTGCCACTTGTCGATTGAACTTTTTTGATTTTAGCTGGTAACGCTTCCATAACATCAATAAACTCTTCGAACGTAAGCGGTGCTTTATTTATCTTTGCTTTCTTTGCGAGCAATTCTTCAGCCATCTTCTTACCTGCCAAGAGTTCGCTTTCCAAACGCTTCAGTTCTTGTTTTTGAATAGTCTTGGTATCGATGTCTTTTTCTTTGGATAGATTCAATTTTATTTCAGCAATATCATCAGCCATCAAGCTATTCTTCTTTTTGGCACTCGCTATCTGCGAATTCAATTCAGACAATCCTTGATTCTGAATTCTGATAATTTCCTGACGATAACTCTGATAAGACGACTTTGAAGCAAACGGATGCTTTGCAAGAAAATCCACTACAAAATCAATAACCACTTTGGCTCTGGTTCCTTTGTTGTACCGTTCACACTCTGGTGTCTGGCATCTGAAGTAGTAATACTGCTTGGTTTTACCCTTACTGATACCTGCCTGCATATGACCTTCACAGTGCGAGCAATACACGTGCTGTGGCAAGAAATCTGCCACCAACTTACCCAGACTACGCTGTGACCTACGTGGCCGAAACGCTTCCTTTATAGAGTCATATTTGTTTATAGATAAATGCTCTTTGACCGTAATCATCGGCATGAAGTCATACAGGTCCGTTAGGTTTACGTGTTGTTTTCCATACTGAAGCACACCAGCGTAAAATGGGTCAGTGAATATATTGGCCATGGTCGAAAGCGACATCTTGAACTGTATTTCACGATTATCTTTACCTCTACCGAAATAGCCTGAATCACGCACATACTTCACTATTGATTCAAGTGTCTGCCCTTCCAATCTCATCTGAAAAGCCTGCTTGATAATTGCCCAGTTACCTTGGTCGGGTCGAAGCTTCTTGTTGTTGTCTTTTATGTAGCCATGCTTCGGTGTATTGATGTAATCACCTGCTTCAATACTTTTTTGATTACCCCGCTTGATATCTGCACTCAATTGCTCTGAATACTGCTTTGCCATCACAAACACAATTCCCAAGAGCATCTTCCCTGAAGCATCATTTACAAACGTATGACTAGGAAATTTCAAATCCTTTATTATCTGCTTATCAAGTAAGTCGATGATTTCACCTGCCTCAAGCATGTTTCTTGTGAGGCGATTTGGATGCCATGCGATTATTGCATCAAGTTCACCTGCCACGATTCTATTTATCAGTTTTCGATACTGTGGGCGTATACCCGATTCTTTAGCAGATTCACTCTCTTGCACGATATTCTCGTCTAAGACGATGATTCCGTGGCTACTAGCTAGTTTCTTACATTCGTCTAGCTGGTCCCCCAGTGAACGCTCTTGGTTATCTTCAGAGTCAGTAGATTTCCTCACGTAGATTGCATATCGAAGGTTTTCTTTTGGTACCTCTACGCCTCCTACACTTTGTTGCAGTATGGCAACTAACTGTTCTGGAGTAACTATGCCTTCAAACGGATTCATGGGTATATTCTACCCTTTCCTGCCAAAATGGACACAAAGGGATTTGTTGTTCTTTACTGTTACCAACAAACGCACTTTTACTGATAATTACAGTTTATTAGTAAAGAAACAGCCTTCAAAATAAACGTATTCTGCCTAAAAACACCACTTACACTTTATATTTTCCCTTGCCTGTTATTGCCTGTTACCAAGCACCACTTACACTTTACAAATGAACCCTGATAAACCTTGTTATGCAGGGTTATGGAGGTATTTTTCTAATGATGGAAAGACCCCTTCACATCAAAATGTGTAATACAAAACATGTCCTTTTTCTGGTAGCCAAAGATGCGGAATAATCCCCACTGCTTATCCTTACTTTTCACCCTCATGTGGAAATAATGATTTTCCTCACCCATAAAAACACCATCTTCCGACTGTCTCTGTGCATCAATGGCTTTGTAACTTTCGCCATTCTTTTTTTCTGGGGTAATACCCTTGCCCCTTTCTTCTGAAACAAGCATTTTCCAGGTATATTCATCTTCGAAATGTTTCAACCTCTTGAGTAGCACGGGTATAGCCTGACGCTCAATGTGAATCATTGAGTATGGTTTTTTAGTACAACAACTTCTCAAGCTAAATCTAATTGGGCTTTCAGCATACTGAAAATCAATTTTTGTAACCTGTTCTTCTTCCATGGAAGTCTATGCAAATAATCCTTTGTAGTATTTCTTCATCTCGTCACGACTAATAGAAGTTTTTAGCCCACTTTTGCTGTTCTTCGCGTAAGTATTTTTCCACGGGTCATGTCTATGTGTTATATCAACCAAACGGCTGGCTGAATATTTATTGAAAGTATTCCAGACATCAGAAATCAGGCTAGCTGTTTTTTCATCTACTTTTACTTTCGTTTCTTTTTGAATTATTGGACTACTACCAAAAGTTTTGAACTTGTGATAGACGCTAGGAATAACAGGCCCATATTCCCAAGCTTCAATAGAATCAGGGAACAAACTTTTGCCAGCCACAGCTAGGCTATAGGCTTCAATAAAATAAAGTATTTTCTGAAGCTTCAAATTTGTTACACCTTCGACTTCACCATCATCACCTATAACATTATTTGATGCGAGTGAAATGACGTAGTTTGCGACGTCCAACGCGGATAGTTTTTTTGTGGCCATAAGAACTAACTAAATTATAGCAATATAAACATATTGCAAGTCTTACTTATACAGACGTTCATAATCTTCAAGTATTACCTCACTGAAGGTCATTTATGGACATATCTATGATAGTGGCCTCATGAAGTTCATTGTTGTATGCTGGACACATGAACACTGAAAATAAGCTGTCAGACAAAATTCTGAAAGATAACCTGCCCGTATATTTTCTAGGTATTTGCGACAGGTATTCAACACCCTCAATAGGCACAGCAGACGGTGGTGGCAAATTTACTCGTCAAGACATGATTGGGCTTCGAACAATAACTAGCGAAGTGATTTTCCCTTTGCCTGCTGACAACTACTATATTGTTCTTCAAATTGATAACTACAGGGTACAAGAAGTAGTGAAAGAGAAGATTATGCTGAAGCAGTCTTCAAATGGTCACGAGGTAGGCTTTATAGAAATTTCATCATTTGAAATTGTTGGTGGCGGTAGTAAGTTTCCTACAAAATATACAATTTCTGTGGCAAAAATCCCAGGCATATTTAGAGAACCAGGTGAATATGATTTATTTTTCAGAGAAGATAGAATCGGCAGTTTTTTCATATCTCATAGCAAAGCTTTACCTCTTACACCAGCAAGACTGCAAGCTATAAAAAGTGACCCTCTGAGTGCCAAGCATGTGAAATACGAGCTACGTTGTAATGAATGCAAAGAAGTATTACAAATCCAAGCTGGCATAGATAAAGATGATATAGCTGAAGGTGTTATTTGGTATGAAGACCTGCCCACTGAATTCAAGTGCAAATGCGGAAAATTGCATATTCCTCTGCATTATCTAAAAGAAAATATGCACTATCTACTTGGATATAAGCCAAGCCCTTTCACAAATAGTGAATCAATGGAGAGAAACTATACCCATGCAAAACTTGAAGAAATTTATCGTGGCTTCAAAGAACTAATTGAAAACGAGGAAACTACAGAGGAACAAATTCAAAAATATATTGAAGAAAATCCATTTATACTAAATCCCTTCAACCCAAGATTATTGAAGTTCAAAGCTGACGCCACTACTAAACACAAAACTGATTTTGCTATATACAATCATCGTAATGAACTAGTGCTAATTGAAATCGAGAGAGCAAATCTTCAACTATTCACAAAAGATAACAGTCAACACTCGCAACTGACACACGCCATCAATCAAGTTGAAGACTGGTTATTGGAGTCGCAAAGAAACAGGTATGGTTTTCTAAATGACTTGAAGATGGACGGTGTTTCTATTGATGATGTAACTTCAATAAAAGGCGTGGTTATTGCTGGCCGTACTAAAAAAATATATCAAGACCAGTTAGAAAAACTCTATGCCCGAGGAGGATACTTGTTCATGACTTACGATGACCTTCTAAAACATTTATTTGAAACGGTCCAGAAACTAAAGAATTTATAGACTTTATGCACTATGTGGAACCTGATAAATAACGAACTGAGTGTGATGATTGACCCAATGCTTTTTTCTTTTGGCCAGAGAATAGAGCAGAAAGTAGGGCTTGTGGACATGCTTCACCACTACATGAACAGTATCGAACCGAACTTATGTAAAGTGACATTTTACTATCCGAAATACTCTGAAGAAATACTAGGTACCAGGAGAGCATTTTTTCCAACAGATGACATAACAAACATAAATGAACCTCCCGAAAGCGTTCTGACTGATATGAGCTTGCCTGAAGAAATTCTTGCTCTTGAAGAAGACTTTTCAAATTTTACCAGAGTACTAAATGAATCAATTACTTTGGCAGTTCAAAACAAGTGTCTGTACTTTGTAACACCCTTAGATATTCCTGAAGATGTTAGAGTCCACGTTCGTGAAGGATACGGTTTGATTATCGTAAGCTACGAGGACTTGGTGTCCAATATTGAGATTTTTTTACAAGGATTTTATAACTACTACAAATTCAGTAGTCCTATTTACGGCATTGATTCACCCAATCTTGCCCACCAAATGATAGATGGTTTTATCAATAAAAAACTACATCCTTTTGAATCGCTCATTCATAGCAAAGGTGTAAGTGACAGTGCAAAAGAAAAAGTAAGGTCTTTCAATCACAACAGATACCCAGACTTGCTAGTAGCACGTGACCAAATCCTTTTCTTCAAAATTCAGCAACAGCTAGACGCTGTAA
Organism: Candidatus Kaiserbacteria bacterium; assembly: GCA_020428685.1. Taxonomy (GTDB): domain Bacteria; phylum Patescibacteriota; class Minisyncoccia; order Phycocordibacterales; family UBA918; genus OLB19. Next base: position 17,905 of record JAGQMJ010000008.1, on the reverse strand, counting down.
GAAAGGGTATATTCAACAGCGTAAATCCTCGTTTTCATAGTTCCATTATTTATCATCTAAACTTTTATTACTACCTTCTCTATGGTGCAATTGACCACCTTGCATGGATAACCAACGACATTCTTGACATTGGCTATAGCCTAGAAAACGGACGCATGAAGGTTGGATTCAAAGTAACTCAAAATAAAAATCGTGCTGAATTTATTTCGCGACTTCAAGAAGTTGATGAGATACTTCATTCGTATATTACATCTGATACTGTTCAGGAATGGCTTTTTTTCCTTGGTGAAGTACGAAATCAATCAGCACATAGAGAAGTAATGACAGCTGGTCCACTTACAGCTGAAACACCTGAATCAAAAATGACTGATGCAGAAATTGATGCAATTATTTATGCAAAAGAACCTCCTATACCAGCCGATATTGTCCACATGTTTCCTGAAGGATTTGAGGAAAATAAAAGAATTCAAGACCGCCAAGCCTACCGCATTTCAAAAATGAAAGTGGTTGTTGAACATATTGCAGTAGTTGAGAAAGACGGTGAACAGTACACATTCAATCCACTAGAAAGAATGGCGGTAGACATGGGACACCTAAATGAAATGATAGAGAATGTGATTCAAGCCTATACAAGGAAAGTTACACCTGAACCTATCAATGAAGCTAGTTAGACTTTTTTGTCTTCAACTTGTTTTGTAATTCGTTTGGCCAGAGCATCTATTTCGTTTTCAAGACCATAATCTAGAGTAACAACATCTCCAGATGAAGTCACAGCCTGACCATCACTCACTTTAGGACCTGAATTATCGCTTACTGGTCTACTTGCTACATCTACCAAGTCTGTCAGACCATCTTTTTTCTTGTCAGGTTTCATTACTACCATAATACCAAATTCAGTCCTTTCTACTAGAGTTCAATAGATTTTGTCTTTATATATAAATTCTACTAAAGCATTATGAATTCAAGGTTATTTTTACGCTCTATCAGACCCGTTGCATTATAGGCTTCGATGTAGTTTTCCATATCAGATTGTAATGATGGTATTTCATATAAGAGTTCAAAGTAACCCAGTACGCTTCCACCAAACATAGAAATATATAGAACCATATGAAAGTTTACTCATTGCTGGGTAATCTTCTTTCTTTTGCTATACTAAAAACATGAAACCAGAAAAACTAATCTGTAACCGTAATAACATCACGTACGACAAAGGCTATATTGCTCTCTGGCTAAATGACTACCCTCTTCCTGCAACACTAGAAATTGATGGCGACACACTACTCAAGAAAGACCATTTTCACGTGAGTTTACTTTGTGTAAAAAATATTCTAGAAGTTAAACCTGCTATTGAAAATGAAGTCCTTAGTCACTTTTGTGATTTTATAAAAGAAAAGGAATTGAGGTTTGAAGAATTCACAAATGAATTTAGAACTGCTAGCGCTGACGAACGTAAAAGTGTTGTCGCATTGTGCGGTATCTCTAATTTGAATACCTTTGCTGACTATCTCTCAGAGAAAATTGATATGAAAATAGCTCATCAACCAGCACATGTGACTATCTATACACTTCAACCTAATGCAGGAATTGGATTAAACAGTGAAGATGAATTACAAACAAAATCTAAACCTGTAGACGTTCCTGATGAAGTAAAAAATATTCTTATATAGAAATCACAATAAATCCACAACCTTAAGAGAATTAGCACACCTCATTTCAATCAAAGAGGTTTTAACTTGGTGCAAAGTATTCCACATAAAAGCATATTATGGAGAATAGAAAACTTTCTTTCGGGCAGGTTTTTATTGGATCTTCAGTAGCAAAAGGAGTTTTGTTTGCACTTCAGAAAGTACAGATGGTTTTGCTTTGGCAATATGTTTTACATTTCTCGCTTTCCAGTCTAGTGACCTGACGTGGTCGGATAAAATAACACCAGCCACTTTTTTATTTTTAACTTCAACCTCAAACGGATATCCTTTTTGCGCTGAAGTAATTGGGCAAATGATAGCTAGACTTGTTTTTTGGTTGTAATTTTTGGGAGAAATCACAATAGCAGGCCGCACTTTCGTCTGTTCTCTACCCTTAGTCGGATTAAAATCAACCCATACTAAATCGCCTCTATCTGGAACATATTGTTTATTTACCATATCTCATTACCACGCGCGTCGGACCATTCAGTTTCATTGTGCAAATTATCTATTAAGACATCAGCCAAAAGACTCTCCAGTGTAACGTCTTCTTGAGCTGGCTCAATAACAATTTGACCATCCTTAATCACCACAGACACACCAAGGCCCTCTCTCAGTGATTTTTGCTCAGCAATACTTTTCGGTAGCCGAACTCCTAGACTATTGCCCCACTTTTGAATTTTGGTTTTCATATACAAAGTATATACTTTGTATATACATATGTAAAGTGTTTAGTCTACTACCACAAATCTACAATTTTATGGAAATTTTAATATTCAATTTCAAGAAAAAAGCTCTAGGGGGCTAAGGCCACTTCTTTTTGTTATACTAAAACATATGAATTACATCACTGGTATTGGAGGCTTCATGTTTCGTTCGATGAATCCTGAAGGACTTAAAAAATGGTACACGGAGGTACTTGGCGTAGAAATACAGGAAATGGTTTGGCAGCAGCAGTCAGGCCCGACGGTATTTGAGCCACAACCCAACGACTCAGACTACTTCCCCGCTGGCAAGCAGTGGATGCTAAATTTTCGCGTAAGCGATCTCAAGTCACTTATCACTGAATTGCAGGCCAAAGGAGTAGAGGTCATAGAAAAAGATGAGTGGAATAGCATGCCAGAAGTTGGGACATTTGCTCGTGTACACGATCCTGAAGGAAACCCGATTGAGTTGTGGCAGCCTGCATCATAAACAATCCCACACCACAGACCCTTAATCTTTGTGGGACATACTACGCTTAATCAAAAAGGTGTTTTCATTTATGAAAACACCTTTTTGATTAAATTATTTTTCATCTTCTTGCTTACATTTCTTTATCTCGCTTTTCAGCTCAATCATCCTCAGCTCGCGGTTTACCATCAGGTCGTTCAATCGGCCGACTTCATTCAATTTTTCTTCAAGATTTTTCTGGGTATTTAGAAGCTCAGAAGTTCTTTCTTGCACTTCTTGCTCAAGGTGAGTGTAGGCATTATCAAGTCGACCACTCATCTCATTGAAAGCCAGCGCCAACTCCCCCAGTTCATCGTCTTCAGACACTTCGATAGCATGCTTCAAATTACCAGACTCTATTTCTGCAACTCCATTTTGCAATTTCTTAATTGGGACCAACAGCCTCCTATAAGTAAGCCTTATCAAGACAATTGCTAGAACCATTAAAACAATAAAGGAAGTAACGGCGATAACAACAAATGGCAGCAGCTTTTTTTCTATCTCATCTTTCGGCAGCTCCACTATCAATCCCCATCCGGTGGCTGGAATTGTAGTTGAGATACCGCGCACTTCTTGTCCAGTAAAAGAGGAGTAGGCTTCAATTTTCTTTCTATTTGAAAGATAGTTCTGCACTCCTTGCACATCAGTCAAAACCAAACCTTGTTTTACAACAGAGATATCTTTATAAGAAATAAGACGGCCAGACTGATCTACTACATATATATAGCCTGTATCGCCCAAATTGACCCTAGTAACCGCTCCCCACATAGCACTTAAATCAATATCTGCAACCAGCACCCACATCACATAGCCATCGATAGAGACTACTGGCAAACTAATACTGACAGACGGAAGCTCGTATTCTGAATAAAAAGAACGACTTATGTACCGATGTCCCAAAACAGCCTCCTTGAAATACTCCTCCTCAGAAACATTCCTTAAAACAACATTATCATTTGAAGAGTATCTATTAAGTCTATACAACTCATCGCCATTTGTATCTATCAAGCCGATATTGTATACACTCGCGTTATTGTCAAAAACATTTTTTAGACTCCCTTCAACATCAGCTACACAGTACCTGCACTGCAGATTCTTCTGTGTCAGCTCGAGTGATTCTAGAATTATTTGTATGTAACTATCGACAGAATCGCTCGCTCTATCCATCACCTCTAGCTGAAGCTGTTCTATGTAAGAACTCTCTACAGTGAACGAGTAGTACCCAATCGCACCGATGATATTTAATATCAGAAATGCGCTCAATAAGTACGGCACCAAGAGTGCGCGACCGATACCACCCAACACTTTATTCTTCTTCTTTTTCATTAGAAATAAATTAACACTTACTTAGTATCAAGTAGCTTATCGAAGACAAAACTTTGATTCTCTACCCTATTGCCGCTAATCAAACTATTGTCGGTATCACCATTCTCATCAAAACTCCACTGTCCAAGCAAGCCATTATAATTACGAATCTCTGACAAAGACTCGAGAATAGACGCTCTGTCCTTCTTGACTGAATTTTCAATTGCTAACAGTGAGACCTTGGCTGACTCATAACCAAAAGCAGAGTAAGATCCTGGCTCTTTTTGATAGGCTTCAAAGTAATCCGCAGCAAATTTTTTACCTTTTTCTCCCAAATCCTCAGCTGGAAGACCTACAACAGTCACATAGACTCCTTCAGAATAAGACCCGGCCTGATCGATAAAGGACTGATCCATGATACCGTCTGGGCCCATCAGCTTGACTGGAAGATCAGACTTACCTAGTGCCACAGCCAAATCTACACCTCCAGATGGAGTAATACCGCCAAAATATATGAAGTCTGGGGAGTTGCTCGAAACAATATCCATCGCCATTTCCACACTAAATTTCTCACTGAGAGTATCGTGTCCAATCACCTCTAAACCTAGCTCCTTAGCCTTCTTTCCAAATAAACTTGCAATACCTTTTCCATAAGCATCACCATCATCTACAATATAAACCGTTTGTCCTCCAAGCTCCTTCATCCAAACTGCTCCAGCCGGACCTTGGAGAGCATCTGTTGGACACACTCTAAAATAATTTCTTACTCCAGTTGGATAAAAAATCCCCGGCTCCCCTGGCAGAAATCCTGCTTGCGTCAAACCGGGCCACGTATTACCGGGACTCAATTGAGCCAAGCCGGCATTGTTGGTGATTGGAATACTTACTTTTGCAGCGCCACTATTGAAAGGCCCAAGATATATCATCGTTCTTGGATCGGAGACAGCTAGCTCAGCATTCTTAATTTCTAGTGATTCTTGCCACCTTCCATGAGAATCACCGTCGTCCAAAACTTCAAATTCTATAGTGTAGTCGCCTACACGATAATCTTCCTCTTCCAGGGCCAGCTTAATTCCGTTTACTATCTCCTGCCCGACACTCACAGTCTGCATCGGGAAACTTCCAACGATGCGGATAGTTTTTTCTCCACTAAACTGCAAATTTGTAAAGCACCAGATTGTCGTTAAGGCAATAATCAGAAGAATTAAGGTAGCTATGCTTAAAACTATTTTTGATTTTTTGGAAGACATAAATTGAAAAGAAATTGATACTGAACTTATTGTCGCACAGCTTTATCTTGCGAATTTTTATTATCCCCTTTAGAACAAGCTCCCCACACACCGATCTCTCCAGCTCGAGCAATATTTTCTAGTTTTTTAAATTCTGCACTGTGTGCTGTATTTGGTTTTATATTCATCACCTCAGCAAAACCATCCCGCACCAATACCTCATTTACAAACACTTCATCAACATACACATACCGCAACAATCTTCCGTAGCGATCACGATCTTCTTTGTCCTTGACCAAGCGCACTATTTTTCCTTGCACCAATTCCGTATTGGCAGACGTAGCTTCTTTCGAGAAACATTCTGGCTCCCCTTCCCGATATGGCTCAGGCGTATCAATCCCGATATAGCGAACTGTTTCCACCTCACCATCCAGCTCAACCTTAATCGTATCCCCGTCAATCACATACGTGACATGAGCCAGCTCACCACCACTTTCAATCTCCACCCTTTCCAGCTTTTGGTTAGGCTGAGTATTTAAGGAAATAATCCATCCTATGAGAATCAAAACCAAAAGAACTTTTATTAGCTTCAGCATAATTAACTAGAGTTTACCACGATTAACTTTTAACTAAATCCGTGTTATAGTCGATCACTTGTTCTTTACATCATAATCACTGCAAATGAGGCAAACACCCTGTCTCCCACTCGCTGGGATGTGGAGTGTTTGTCTCATTTACGAAGACCGACCGCAACGCTCAGAGCGAATCTGACATATTTGGAGATAACGCATGAATGCGATTACTCAAAAGTCTGCAACTGGCGGACAGATCAAGCAAATCAACCGTTTCGGTTCCGACGCCATCGAGAAAGTTATTCGTGAACTCGGTCTCAACAACACCGGCGCACAACGTGTCATCGAAAACGGCGACGAATTCGCTTCCGCGATTCGCAACGCCGCTCTCGCATCGCTCCAGGATTTGTCGGTCACCGACAAATCCAAGAACGAGGAGGTCAAATCGACCTATGGCTACCTTTCGGGTTACCAGCCCAAGCCGCTCGCCGAACAGGTCACTCGCCTCAAAGAGCTGTATCCACAGCTCAAAGATGCGGAAGTGCTTGAACAAGGCGAACTGCCTGCTGGTGCCGAAGGATGGTTCGCCGTCCCGAACGTCTGGAAAGAAGATTCTCTTCTGACTGGAACCTACAACGACTCGGTTGTACAGATGCTGGAGCGTATCAAGAAAGACCGCAACGGCAACTTCCACAACTACCGTGAAGGTCAACTCGGCACAGATCGTCTGCGTCAATCCGCTCGTGCCGAAGCAGCATGGCAGAAAATCAGTGCTGACCAAGGTCACGCTGACATTCTGATCATCGCCGCTCAGTTCAGCATCACCCATCGCGGCCGCTCGGTTCGCCGAGCACGTGAAGTGATGGTTGACCAAAACCAGTTCGGCCTCGGTTCGTTCGCTGTCGGTATCATGATCCTGACTCACCCTGATCGCCTCAAGCACTATGCTGATCTCTGGATCGACTGCGCTGGTGATGAGTTCGATGATCCGGATGTCGATGGTCGCTTCGATCACGCCCCGTGCTTCGAGTTCCACGGCGGCGAGGTCAAGTTTGAAGCGGTCTGGTCTGGCAGTGCTAACGACTGCTATGGGTCGGCGTCTGGCTTCGTTCCGCAGTGATCTATGAAGATTGAAGACTTGAACCTTTTGAGTCTTTGATTTTTAAATGTTGTTGAGAGAAAAATTGCTGGGAGTAAGTTTTCTCGACGCAATTTTTGTCCCTGATTGGAAACAGTCAGGGGCATTTTTTGTTCACCACCCACTGACATTAGTACTGAACAGGCGTTTATGGATTTTGCCACCACATTTCCTTTGCTTACAAGAGTACGGTCAGAATGTTTTGCTTGTGGCTTGATTTAAAACAAAACTATTCTGAAGGTTTGTGCGTTTGGGGTGGGGATTCAAGAATCGAACTTGACATAATCAGTTTTAAGGTTATTCTTTGGGCTGATTGTTTTTTAACCGTAGTCAAACTGAAGGAGTAAGCAGTGGCAAAAACCAAAAACAAAGCAGGCAAACCTGCCGAAGTAGTCGGAGACGCAATGGTGCTGAATTATTTCTTTGTCGAAACATTCTCGAGACTGTTCACGCTCGAAAGTGAGCTTACAGCAAGCGCGAGCGAGCTGACGGCCACCGGAGTCAAGATTGCAAACAACTGGATTAACCACCAGTTTGCCATCTGGTGCAACGAACAACTGAAAGCGTTTATCCAACTTGGTGGCAGTGAAGAATCAATGACCGCCATCAGCCTCCGCTGTTGCCGAGACAGACACCTCACTGCTGCCGGCATGACCATGGAAGATCTCGAGTCTGACACTACGTCAGCCGAGATTGAAGCCAGGGCCACTGATAAAGTAGCAGCCTGACTCATCCCAGTAGACAACATAAAACCGCCAGCTCACACTGGTGGTTTTATTATTTTAGACAAGCTAGTAGAAGAGTACTGAGCCAATCAAATCTTGGTATGTCTGTTGCATTTTATCATCATCAGATTCACTCTGACCGACAAACAGATACATGTTGCCGCGATGACTCACCAAATACATGTCTTTCTTATACTTACCTTCTGTCTGGTAGTGAATCGCTCTAGCACCATCTATTTCTACTACTTCTGACTCTGTTGAAAGATTATCAAATCCAGTGAGAGCGGAATTTTTCTCTGCCCAGTTTTGCATCCTCGTGATACGTCCTCCCTCTGTTTCGTCTGCTTGATTATCAAACACCATTACACTAATAACTGGCGGAGCGTCTTCCTCATCTTCTTTACCTTGATGTTTTATATACCTTTCAGTTTCAATCAAAAGAAATACCGCCTTAATGTCTGACTCTTCTGCAACTGGAGGCTCAACCAGCGCATAGCCTGCCTCCCCACTTGGATATGTAAAACTTAGTAAAATATCTGGCCTATCAATAGTGGTCGGAACCACTGCAGTCACCATTCTGTTATCGAGCTGCGGCTTTAAAACTTGCGAGTAAACAGCAAAGCTCAAACCAGCCAACAAAAATAATCCTGCTATAACGTATGCTTTTTTCATATTTATATGTGACGTTAAGTATACGTCATTCTTACATACCGACAACCAAACCAAACATTATTTTAAAAGTGCGGTAAAATATATACATGTCAAAGAAAACCGTACTAGTAATTGAGGACTCATCCTATTTAGCAGAATCACTCGTCGACATGCTGAGCATGAAAGACTTCAATGCCTTAGTCGCACCAAATGGCCGCGAAGGTGTTTCGATTGCTGTTGAACAAAAACCCGACCTCATACTACTCGATATCAGACTTCCTGATATTGATGGCTACGAAGTCTACCGACGAATACGTGAAGACTCATGGGGCAAGAAAGCCAATATTGTTGTTTTGACCGCTTCAGAATCAACTGAGAATATTTCTAAAAATATTGACCTGCCTTCAGACAGAGTTTTGTTTAAGCCTGATTGGAGCGTCAAAGACCTGCTAAACAAAATTGAAGATATTATATAAATCTATTTTTTAGATTTTTCTTCTGGTAGCTCAAGTGGCAAAAGGACTTCAAAAGTAGTCCCGACGTTTTCGGTGGTTGTAAAGGAGATCTTTCCCTTCAACACCTCCACCGCTTCACGCACGATATAAAGCCCCAAACCAGTTCCATCTGGAACATCCCGAACAGCGTTTGAAGCTCTAAATAATTTTGAAAAGATTCCATCCTGATCTTCTATTGGTATCCCCATTCCATTGTCTGCAACAGTAATGATAATGTCGTCTCCTTTTGTACCAAACCCAATATGAATAGTTCCCTTTTCTCTAGTGTACTTGGTAGCATTTGAAAATAGATTGGTCACAATCATGCGGATAAGATTTGGGTCGGTCACGATAGAGTCAACAGATTCATCGTAAAAAGTTTTAACACTCAATCCTTTCTGTTCTACCCGAGCTGTCTGCTCAGACATAATGTCTTCGAATAATTTTGATAGTGAGACAGTCTCATACTCTGCCTGAAAAGTCCCCAGCTCAAAGCGAGACACCCGCAAGAAATCATCCACCAACACAGCCATTCTTTTTATACTAATCAAAAGTCTATCAATGTACTTGAGCTGTCGGTCGGTCAGTGTTTCTGGATTATCCATCTGCAGTAGTTCAGCACTCCACTTCATACCTGCGATTGGAGTTCTCAGCTGGTGAGAAGCCAATGAAACGAATTCAGACTTCGCGTCCTCAGCTTTCTTTTGCTTGGTTATGTCGACCAGAGTCAATAAGCCTATCTGTTGTCCGTTAACATCTGTAAATCTAAAGAGTGAGAGCAGTGACCAAGCTTCACGATGATCTGGTCTTTTGACTTTCACCATCTCATCACTAATCGCCACACCGCTTCGATATTTTTCTATTAAAAAATCTAAATGCTCCAAGACATCACACTGGATATTACTAAAGACATTGATACCATTTACCTTTCCTTGTTGTACACCCAACAAACGTACGGCAGCAATATTGGCTGACTGCACATGACCATCCATATCTATCAAGAGGTACGGGATGGGACTATTTTTGTAAAGCTGTACATAGAGTTCCTCTGAAGAAAAAGCCAAATCCTTTGCGAAACTGTTTTTTAAAACTTCGGTGTTAATGGTGGCCTTGGCAGTATCGTAAGTGTTTTTGGCAATAAATACACAGCATAGTGAGGCTGACAAAAATAGTAACCCTCCCAAATCAATATTGGAGAAGTCGTAATATACGGCCAGCAAAACAACTGCACCAAACGTTAGCGTAAATACCAGTAATGACTGACCTAATGCTTTTCTATTTTGTCCAAATGAAGAATCCATGACACTTTATGTTCCCTACATACTACCATCAATAACAGAGATGGGTGCTACTTATCTGATGAGTTAAACCTATCTCCCACCAAAGCCATTTCACCCATTTCGTCTGTCTTCATAACCACAATTTTCACTGCGCTGTTACGAACACTAATCACCCCTTCCTTGCCAATCAATAAATCATTTCTATCTTTACTAACATCAACACCAAGATGCGACAAGCCTCTCAAAACCAGACTTCTAAGCTCTGAGCTTCGGACCGAAGCGGTGGCTGTCAAAACCAACACATCAAGCCCTCCAAGCGCTACCGTGAGAGCAGCAACTGACTTTTGCACATGATAAGCAAACACATCGAGAGCTCTTGTTGCGGTTGCATCATTTTGGGAACGCCTGTCGAGCAAGCGCCTGATATCAGACTCTTTTGCCATACCTGCAAAACCGCCTTTTGTATTGATGTACATTTCTGCGTCGATAGGCCGGAAATTTTTCTTTCTTATTAATTCCAGTAGCGCAGCGTTATCTATGTCACCTGCCCTACTCCCCATCGGCAAGCCTGTGGCCGGAGCAAACCCCATAGTGGTTTCTACACTCTTTCCATTTTTAACAGCTGTCACACTAGTACCGTTGCCGATATGACAAACAATCATTCTCTCAGGGTCTTGACCTATCAAAGGATGAATCCGTCTTACGACAGACGCTACCGATAATCCATGATATCCAAATCGATGTATATCTAGTGAATTTACATCCTCAACAGCAATACTGAATTCTCGGGCTTGTGGCGGCATCTCACTATGAAAAGCACTGTCTGATGCCGCCACAAGCCTCACATCAGGAAAAAATTTCTTTACACTTTCAATCTCCCTAACAATAGTTGGAATGTGGAGTGGAGCGGTCGATTCACGCTTTTTTAGTTCTGCTAAATAAGTATCGTCGATGAGAGCATGTTTCTGGAAAAAGGTTCCCGGTGACACCACCCTAACCACAATTGCATCCAACTTCTTACCCATCAGTTCTCGCTGTAGGTAATTTTTTGTTTCTTCTGCTACTTTTGCAAAAGCTGATTTGAAATCAGATTCTTTAATAGACTCACAAATCTGCTGTGTTCCAGAAACCTGTGAACACATTTCAAAACCAGTATTTGTGTCTTCAAAACGTACTTCTAAAGCCAGCTCCCTACCATCATAAAGAGCGTATTTTCTAGATGAACTCCCAGGGTTAACAACTAGCGTTGTTCCCATACCCAGTCAGTAATCTCAGCCAAGTCTTCACCATGCTCGACCACATAGCTTCTATGTTCTGCCAATTTTTCTTGGAATGATGAGATGAGTTCTTGAGCCTTTTTCTCTTCGATAACTCCCTGCTCAGCCGCTTTAGCAAAAGCATCCATCGCTAAGTGGAATCTATCAACTCGGTTGCGCACCATCATGTCAAACGGAGTTGTTGTAGAGCCTGATTCTTCATAACCATGCACGGTGAATCGTTGTGGATTTTGGGCGTAGTCAAACAAAACTTGTTTGATTGTCTGTGGGTAACCGTGGAAGTTGAATATTACCGGCTTGTCTTCAGTGAAGTAATGCTTGAAATCATGTCGCAAAACTCGGCACTGTGAATTTCCAATTCCAAGAGCAGACAAAGACGTGATGTTTACAAATCTTGTCTGAATCTCAGGCGCATGCTGACGCACCAAGCTGATAGCAGCTAGAGCTTCTAGAGTAGGATAATCCCCTGCCGCACCAAATACGACATGAGGGTTTTCATCTGAGGCAAAATCCCAAACAGAAATACCTTCTTCAATATCTTTTTTTGCTTCTGTGATGGTTCGCCATACTGGTAGCGGTCGCTTTTCACAAACAATTACGTTGATTTCTTTTGTAGACTTCATCACACGGTTAAATGCAACCAGAGCGGTGTTGGCATCAGCCGGGAAATAGACATTGGTGAAACAACCCTGTCTTTGGAGGATACCGTCGATGAATCCTGGGTTTTGGTGAGAGAATCCGTTGTGCTCTTGTCGCCATGCACCTGAAGTAAGGATGTAGTTTAAGGATGCAATAGTACCGCGCCATTTTACATCTCGCGCAATCTTGAGGAACTTTGCATACTGGTCGGTCATACTAGACACGATCTGCACAAACGCCTCGTAAGAAACAAACAAACCATGACGACCAGTCAAAATGTAGCCTTGCAACAAACCTTGTAGACTGTGTTCAGACAACATCTCTAGCACTCGCCCGTCCCAAGCCATGTCTTTGTCCCACTCTTTGTGCGGCCACACAAAAGCTCGCTTTGTAACTTCAAATACAGAACCCAACTTGTTTGAATAGGTTTCGTCTGGAGACATGAGGCGTAGATTACGATTGCCTTCATTGGCTTTCATAGCGTCTCGCAGGTATTCACCGATCTTTTCCATTCCACTCTCAGTTCCACAGATAGGATTATCCAAATCGCAAGTATTACCTACTGCGTATTTATCAACCTCAGGAAGAACTAGTGGCTTGTAGTGAGGGTCGCCACCTCGAGCGTGATCACTGTCACCCATACGTCGTCCTTCTCGTGGGATCAAGCTCTGGATATCATCATCAAACTTTTCTCCGTCAAAGAGTTCTTCAAATTTATATGATCGCAACCATTCTTCAACTTGGGCCAACTGACCTTCATCAGTCTTGGCAGCGTCAGCAATAACCTGGTGAGCATTGTGATTGTCTTCAATTTTCTTGTCGCCAATGTACTTGATACTATCCCACCCTTTTGGAGTACGTAGAATAATCATTGGGAAACGTGGGTTGTCATGTAGTGTACCCTCTCGAGCGCAGTGCTGAGTAAATCGAATCGCTTCAATCGCATCATCCATCACCTGCATCATGCGGCCGTGTACGTCTTCTTCTGTATAAGCATCCACAAAGTGTGGCTCGTATCCATAGCCCCAGAAGAGAGCTCGGAGCTCGTCATCACTCATGCGACCAAAGAAAGTTGGTCCAGAAATCTTGTAACCATTCAAATGTAAAATCGGAAGCACGGCTCCATTGTGTGCTGGGTCGATAAGTTTGTTGAGGTGCCACGCGGTTGCTGTAGGGCCTGTTTCGGCCTCTCCGTCACCAACTAGACAAGCCACGACTAAATCTGGGTTGTCTAAAATTGCACCGTAAGAAGTAGATAGTGAGTATCCTAGTTCGCCTCCTTCCAAAATAACTCCTGGGGCCTCAGGATTGCTGTGGCTCGGGTATCCATAGGGCCAGCTAAACATCCGTGCCATGTGAGAAATACCCTTTGTGTCGTGGGTTATTTCCTTGAAATATTTAGTAAGCGTTCCCTCCATGAATAGGTTGGCCTGCACAGCAGGAAAGCCGTGGCCTGGGCCAAGCACAAACATCATGTTTACATCGTGCGCAATAATCGCTCGATTGAGGTGGGCGTATGTAAAATTAATCCCTGGACATGTCCCCCAATGTCCAAGTAGTCGCGGCTTAATATGCTCTGACTTTAGAGGCTCTTCTAATAATGTATTACTTTGTAAATATATCTGGGCGGCTGATAAATAATTGGCGGCCCGAACGAACTTTTTAAGAACATCACTCATTGCCCTCTATTCTAGCAGGTTTTACGATTTAGTTTGTTCACAGTATGTAGATAGCATTTTTTGCTATACTAGCCGGCATGTCAAAAGTGATAGTAAAAAGAAGTAGCGCTGGACTGGGATTGTTTGCAAACCAGCCCTTTCAAAAAGGCGATTTGGTGATTGAGTATATCGGTGAAACCATTTCTGCAAATGAAGCAAATGTGCGGGGCGGAAAATATCTATTTGAACTCAACGACAACTGGACCATAGATGGCAAGTGTCGCAAGAACATTGCTCGTTACATAAACCACAGCTGCAAGCCCAACTGCTATCCCGAGCTAGACGATAAAGAAGAGCGGGTATTTATTTATGCTAAAAAGAAAATTGCCGCTGGCGAGGAATTAACCTACAACTACGGTAAAGACTATTTCAATATAATGATAAAACCAATGGGTTGCCGTTGCGAATCCTGCCTATCTAAAACTAGCTAGCTGGTACCACTTCTGCCGACTCTTCATCCGATGAAGGCTCTTCGGCAGTTACTTCGGATTCTTCTACTTCTTCAGAAGTCACCTCTTCATCTTCATTCAGCTCGACCGACTCAGTGCTAGAAGCGCTTTCGGTACTTGAGGCTGTAGACTCTGAAGAAGTCGCGGTATCTTTGGCTATTTCTGAAGCTGTCTTTGGGGCTGCCCCACCGGTACCTAGTCCGATTAGCCCTCCGTCAGGTTTATTGTTGTTAGTATTTTGAACTGGGACCTCGACCTGGCTAGCAGCCAAATCATTTGAGTCAGCTTTATTGGTGCGGACTCTTTCGTTGCGAGCTTCGATTCTTTGATTGACGTTTATTTGACCGTCATCTGTCAGACCGACCGCGGCTGAGGCGCCGACGCCGATCAGTAGTAAAACAGTGACAACTATCATCTGGGTCTTTTTTTGCTTGCGCTCAGCCTCTTGCGACGCAATCGGCGTCGGCGCCTTTCGATTTGAAGCCTCAGGCTCTTCCCTCCGCAGCTCAGACTCCTCTTCTACTTCTGCTGATTTTTTGGTTACTCGCCTAGTAGTAGTTTTTTTAGCCGCAGTTTTTTTAGCCACCGTCTTACGTGGCTTTTTAACTTCCGAAGTCTCTGTGTCTGCACTCTTCGTAGTACGACGGCGAGTTCGTTTTGGCTTTTCTTCACTATCTAAAGGACTACTCATGTGAGATTGATTGTACCATCTGACCGCCAGATACAATAGTGTCAATCAGGGAGATTGTTGGGAATTTTATCACTAATGAAAATATATGAGCACACATTTGCCCCTCTACTTCTCTTTTTAGATAACCACCTTGCAAACCAGCCTTTGTATGGTACATTTTGATACAACTTGTATCGCTTGAGTTAGCAATAATTTGAGTCGTACATATTTATTTCATAAACCAATTTCAACTTGCAAAAACCACACCGAAGCTATTCAGGAAAAGATACCCGCACCAGAATCAACCACGCCATCCGTGCGTCTGAACTACGTGTGATTGGGCCTGATGGTGAAAATATCGGTACTCTCTCCTTAACTGCAGCCTTGAAAGAAGCTGAAAAACGCAAGCTCGATTTAATCGAGATTTCGCCAAATGCCAAACCGCCAGTTGCCAAAATCACTGACTTCGGACAATACCGTTATGAAACTAAGCGAAAAGCTAGTGAAGCTAAGGCTAAGGCCCATGTTACCGAAACTAAGAGTGTTCAGGTAAAAATCGGAACTGGCGAACACGATCAGCAACTAAAAGCCAAGCGAATCGCTGAATGGCTCGAAGAGGGCCACCGTGTGAAAGTCGATCTCTTCCTTTGGGGTCGGTACAAGTACATGGAAGCCAGCTTCCTCAAGGAACGACTCGACCGTTTTCTAAAGATTATTCCAGCTGAATACAAGCTAGCCGATCCGATGAAGAAAAGTCCTAAGGGATGGACCGCCACCATTGAACGACTGCCAGGAGCTAAAAAGCAAAAAGCCGTGGTAGTAATCGAAGAAGAAGTAGTAAAGAAGAAAAAGAAAGTAAAGCCAGACGAAAAAGCAGAAAATAAGTCCAAAAAGAAGTCTTTGGACGACTTGCTTGAAACGGGGATGGTGTAAGCCATTTTCACAAGAAAACCGGCCGGTCCCAAAGGGACCGGCCGGTTGCTTTCAAGCCAATTGAGCTACGGCTCATTCCTTACCTGAAGCCAATGTGAGTTGAGTTCAAGTGCTTTGAAATACGTAAAATCACCCAACCCTACCGCCAAACACCAGACCGCAGTCAACATCAAGCGCTGCTCTTTGGCATAATCGTATCCATGTTCAACCGCATTGAACACACCGTATGACTGACCAGTCCGTACGTAAAACCGCACCCGCAATTCTGGATGTGTACCATTGTTGTAGAAACGAATGATTGACCCCTCTCGCTCCTTAAATATTCCACGTCGCACATTCGCATCTCGAACATGTTCACCTTGAATATCAAAATCGAAATCCAAGTACACCGGCAGAGCACCGTGAAAGCGACCTACCAGAACATCTTTTTGGTGCTCATTAAGGAACTTGGCGATTACGCCGTCCACGATTTGCGACGTATTCTCCAGATCACACTGAATACTCGGAACCCACTTCGCAAGCGCAGCCAGCAACTCATCCACATCAAGCGCTTCGTTGCTACACTTAAGACTGACTTCTATGCGATGGTGGAACTGCCGCAATGAAACTAAATGCTCCTTGGCCAACAGTGTGAAGAGGTTATTCGTCAGTGCATGTTCGTCGTTACGAGAATCTTTACATCTGATACCCAGACCACTGCCATATCGTCTCATTTCCAGACAAGCCCCAGTAAGTCCAACTTTAACTTGGCCATGCTGCTCATTCAGAAAAACTGCAGACAAGTCACTCAACCCTTCAGTTCCAAACATACCGTTTGGTGGACTCTTGGACAATTCAGCAATGATACGTTTGACAGGGTCCTGAAGCTCTGGAAGTGCCAGTTGGCAATACTGTCGCAGAAGGTTAGCCAGGTTCTTAGGCTCAAAACTATCATCCTCACAGTTAAAGCAATGATCCAAGAACCATGGCTCAGGCATCATGGAAGCAGTGACTCTTACCTCGCTTGTCATTTGCGCAGCACTCAGATTACTCAAGTTCAACTCAATGGTTTTCATGTCAAAACCTCCTACGTGGAGTACATACTGACGATCGCTCGCCAGCCAATCGGTCGCCCAATTGGACAGAACAGGCTGATCCCGTTCCACCTAATGAGTGACAATTCAGTATCATTCATTAGGTAGACAGGATACTCTTGGCGCAATATACCACAACATCGCAATAAAACCAGAGCCAGCTACGTCTGGACTTTTACCCTCAAGTACGGTATATTTTGCCCACTTTGCCACGTCCCTTTTGTGGCTGAAGCCCGATCAAAAAATTCGAATTTTATGAAAACAAATAAATCATTTACTAAGCGCATTAAGGTAACCAAGAACGGCAAACTAGTTGCTCGCAAGCCTGGTCAAAACCACTTTAATGCCCGTCAAACTGGACGACAACGACTAGCTCGTAAGCGAACTCAATTACTCTCATTGAGCAAGCGTATTACACGTCGTTTCCTACCAGGTACAGGCGCTTAATTATTAATAGATAACTACAAGATATGGCACGTGTAAAAGGAGGTCTAATGGCCCAAAAGCGCCGACGCAACATTCTTGACGAAGTTAAGGGTTACCGTCTACAACGCTCAAAGAAAAAGCGAGTTGCTCGTGAAGCAATCTATCACGCACAACTTCATGCTTTTGCTCACCGCAAGGACAAGAAGAACGACTTCCGTCGTCTTTGGACAGTTCGCATCAACGCAGCATTGATGGCATACGGCATCAAGTACAGTCGATTCATCAAAATGCTAAAGGATAAAAACGTTGAACTAGACCGAAAGGTAATCGCTACTCTAGCAGTAGAAAACCCAGAAGCTTTCGGACGAATCGTAGCAGAAGTAAATAAGTAGAGTTTAGACTCTAGAAAGGCCGGCCCCGAAGGGGCCG
>JAGQMJ010000007.1 GCA_020428685.1 Candidatus Kaiserbacteria bacterium | reverse complement strand
TTGGTACACCAGCGATGACTACTCGTGGCATGAAGGAAAAGGAGGCTGCAGCATTGGCTGAATTGATGGTTAGAACTCTAAAAGCCAAAGATGATGAGGTCGTAAAAGCTGAAATAAGAAGGGAGGTTCAGGCTCTGTGTGAAGCTTTCCCTGTGCCAGAGCAGTTTTCTTAATTGTGCATAACCACCTTGAGTCTAAGGCGTATCAGGAGTATGCTTGGAATTAGTAGTACCTCACCTCCAGTCTTTGACCTCACAGGGTCCCACCCCGCTGTCGGTGTTTTTCAATCACTCCCTCAACCCGCCGCCGACAGCGGGTTTTTTTTATTTAAATTATCTTTGGTATGATGTTGATGTGTCGAGCGCTCTAACCAAAACTTTCAAAACTATCAAACAGCACTGGCTCACGGTTGGTTTCTTGCTAGGGTTTGTGACGGATTACATATTGCTAAATAGCATTGATGATTTGTTTGATAATCTAGTGCTTTTGTTTTATGCACTTTTGTCTTCAGTTTCCGTCTTACTTTTTTATACTGGTATTGCAGAAAGAGGACCGCAATTTTTCTACAACTTCTTAAAGAGATTTGCTCCGCTTTTGATGCAGTATTCTTTTGGTGGTCTCTTGTCTGGGATGTTGATTTTCTATGGCCGCAGCGGTGACTGGCTTGCTAGTTGGCCTTTTTTATTATTGATAGTAGCGGTGGTGGTCGGAAATGAATTCATTGGTAAGCGCTCCGACAAGCTGATATTTCACCTAGCGTTGTACTTCACTGGGATTTATTCTTACGTGGTTTTGGTGACGCCAGTTTTGCTAGGGAAGATGGGAGATTGGATTTTTATCTTGAGTGGAATAGTCGCCTTGATGTGGGTGACTTTCGTAGTTCAGATTTTGTACAAAATCATCCCGAATTTTATGAATCTGAATACCAAGAGAATTATCGTAACTTTGGGCGGTATTTATATCGGGTTTAATGTTCTGTATTTTACAAATGCTATTCCACCGATCCCGCTATCTCTGACCAAGCTCGAGGTGGCACAGTCTGTCGTCAGGCAAACAAACGGCAACTACAGAATTGAACTAGAGGAGCAAGCTTGGTACACCCATCTCCCGTTTATTCATCCGGTTATCCATCCAAAGAATGACTCGATTGCGTGTTTTGCTAGGGTTTATGCGCCAACCAAATTATCTACAAAAATATTTCATCGCTGGGAATTTCAGGATGAAAAGGGAAGCTGGCACGAGCAGTTTCGTTTTGGCTACGACATAGCTGGTTCTAACCAAGGCGGGTATCGAGGATACACCGTGCTGCAAAATTATCGAGCTGGTATTTGGCGCTGTACGGTAGAGACTGAAAGAGGGCAGGTGTTGGGGCGAGAGGTGTTTCAAATAATCACTATCGGTCCGACTGGTAGGCTGGTGACCGAAATTGAATAGCAACACAATCAGCTTGAAAATATTTACCGATGGGCGTAAGGTTGTATTTGGATTGAAGTTATTCTTGAACAGGGGAGGACATCATGCTTTATCCTACGCAGACCTTTCTTCTTTTTGTGGCGGCCTCATTCGAGGTGTATGCAGCGACATGGATGCCTTTTAGCTGTCTTTACGGAAGAGACGTTAGTTCCGAAGAGTCGACGACTGGCGTAAAGGACGGGTCAAATGTATGTCAGTTTCCTAGCCAGGTAAGGCGAAGTGGTGCTTACCATAGTCATCTCGCTTCGGTTACATCGATAGCTTGAGCAGTAAAAGGCCGTAGGTAATAGGAGGGGAATGATATGTCGAAACACCAGCGTCCGCTTGGTCCAGCTGAGACTTCTTACGCAATTGGGGCTCTCTTGACGAAGACTCCTGTCAGTCAGATGTTTGAGCGCAATTGTGGGGAGGGTGCTCAGCCAGCAGAGCAGGCACCTCCGTCGCCCGAGAAGGTCATCGAAGGCCGGCTCTCTCGTAAGATCAATTAACTCGAGCATGTCAGGACAGCTCAAACCAGTCGCTACCCAGCGGCTGGTTTTTTGTTACCACGCCTAGGCAGCCTGATACGTTGCGCGACGGTGATTGCTGTTTTTGATAGTGGTCACAATATGTGAGATTCATAGAAAAGCTACATAAAAAACATGATCGCAAACTATACAAGCGATTGGAAAGAATAAATTTATTTGGTCTAAATAAAAGATTGAAGAAGTATAATAGTAGAGGTTTAATTACTGATGAAGAACTTAAAAATATCTCTGATATTATCAGTGAGCTAAAATAAAATATGAAAATTTTCTCAAAAGACAACCTGTGGAAACTCGTAAATGTTATTTCTATAGTTATTTCTATAGTTATATATTTTACATCAGAAGTATATTGGCAAAGCAGTTGTACAGGTGGGGGGTGCAGTTATTATTTTATGGAAGGGGTTTTATCTTCTGTAAAAAACATGAGTATAATCCTTACACTAATATTCTCAATCTTCGTTTTCTTTCCACAAAATTATTTCAAACGCTACATGAAAGTTTGGTTTTGGTGGCTATTCATCATGTCTTTCTCAATTACTTTGGCCAGTAAGCCTGTGGGCGACTCGATCGGTTCATTAGATCGTTCACAAGTGGTGATTGTCCTTGGGGTATTAGGCTTGATCCAAGCTCTGTTCTTTATCTATAAATCCCGGTCAAAAGTTGATTAAGTGATGTTTACAATATGAGTACAAATAGCTTCAGTGTTAGAAACTTACCAGAGGCATTTTATTTCAGTTACATGTATAGCTTGAGCTGAAAAGGATCGGCTCTCTCGTAGGCTCAATTAACTCGAGTGTGTCAGGACAGCTCAGACCAGTCGCTACCCAGCGGCTGGTTTTTTTGTTACCATGCCTAGGCAGCCTGATACGTTGCGCGATGGTGACTGCTGTTTTTGATAGTGGTCACATATGTCTGATATACATAACTAATTTTAAATATGAACAAACAACATGGACGTGAAAACGAGAAGGGTGGGTCAGTAGACGCAGTCGAGAAGTCTGAAGTCGCTTTGCGCGAAGAGGCAATGCAGGCTCTTTGGGAACAAAACGATATTTTTAATAAAAGTCTGGAAGCTCCAGCTGGAGCAGAAGCAAAAGGAGATTTTGTATTTTATGATGGTCCGCCGTTTGCGACTGGTTTGCCGCACTACGGACATATTTTGGCTGGTACTATCAAGGACGCGATACCAAGGTTTTGGACAATGAATGGTTATCGCGTCCGTCGTAAGTGGGGTTGGGATTGCCATGGTTTGCCGCTTGAGAACTTGATAGAAAAGAAGCTTGGCCTAGCGACCAAGCGTGATATTGAAGAGTACGGTATTCAGAATTTTAATGAGGCCGCGCGCGATGCAGTAATGGAGTACGCTGATGACTGGCGAAGGATTATTCCACGTATGGGTCGTTTTGCTGACATGGAAAATGACTACAAAACTATGGACAGCACTTACACTGAAAGTGTGTGGTGGGTTTTCAAATCTCTCCATGAAAAGGGGTTGGTTTATGAAGGTTTCAAAAGCATGCATCTCTGTCCGCGCTGTGGGACAACCTTATCCAACTTTGAGGTAAATCAAGGTTACAAAGACATTAAAGATATTGCAGTGACCGTAAAGCTGCCACTTTTGGACGAAGCTGGAGCAACGACCGACACGAGTCTGCTCGTATGGACGACTACACCATGGACATTGCCTGGCAATATGGCGGCGGCGGTACATGAAGAAATGGATTACGTGAAGGTGAAGCTGCTGGCAGACGATGAGTCGGTTGGTTTTGCGATTTTGGCTAAAGCTCGTTTGGTTCAGCTGGGAGATATAGAGCATGAAATAGTAGAAGAATTCAAAGGCACCGAACTGATTGGTAAAAAGTATCAGCCGCCGTTTGCCTATATGGCGGGGCAGAAGTTTGAAGGGCGAGACAAAGCTTGGACTATCTATCATGCGGACTATGTAGAAATCGGTGAAGAAGGTACTGGCGCAGTACACATCGCTCCGGCCTATGGTGACGATGATATGAAGTTGGCGCAAGAACACGGAGTGCCGATAGTTCACCATGTGGATGAGGCTGGTCACTTTATGGATTTTGTGACTGATTTTGCTAGACAACTAGTGAAGCCAAAGGATGACGAAGAGTCTGGCGTTGGTCACATGGACGCCGATATCGAAATCCTCAAGGCTCTGCAAGCGGCTGGTAAGATTTTGAGAAAAGAAAATATTACTCACAGTTATCCGCATTGTTGGCGTTGTCAGACTCCACTTTTGAACTACGCGACTACCTCGTGGTTTGTAGAAGTGACCAAGATTAGAGGTGATTTGGTGGAAGCAAATAATAAAGTGAATTGGGTGCCAGAGCATGTCGGCACTAATCGTTTTGGTAAATGGCTCGAAGGGGCGCGTGACTGGGCGATTAGCCGTCAGCGATACTGGGGCGCACCGTTGCCGATTTGGCGTAACCCCGAAACTAAAGAATACAAAGTATTTGGTTCTTTAGCTGAACTACAAGAGTTTGTGCCTAAAAGCACCAATCAGTTTTTCTTGATGCGACATGGTGAAAGTGAGAGCAACACTCGTCACGAAATTAGTTGCAACAAAGATAATGCAGATGGTTTGACTGAGCTTGGGAAGGAGCAGGTGAAGGCCGCTGCTACGGCGCTGTCTGAAAGGAAGATTGATCTGATAATCCACTCTGGGTTTGAACGAACACGCGCTACAGCCGAAATAGTAGCAGCGGCCTTAAGCGGTGTTGAAGTGATAGAAGATGACCGTATTCGTGAGCTCGATATCGCTGATGAATTTGAAGGTAAGCATTGGGATAGTTACAATCAAAAATTCCCAACTTGGACAGACCGTTATCGGGTGCCGCTGCCAGGTTCAGAAAACCGTCGTGATGTGCAGGTGCGCATGGGCGAGTTCTTGTACGATGTAGATTCCAAGCGCGCCGGAAAAAATATCTTGATAATCAGTCACGCTGGACCGTTGTTTGCTCTTGAGTCGGCAATGGAAGGAAGGACTCCTGAGCAAGCAGAAGAGTTCCATAATCAGCACGAAACCATTTACTTCGACAATGCGGAGGTTAGAAAATTAGATTTTGTGCGTATTCCACACAATGATAATTTTGAACTCGATTTCCATCGACCATACATTGATAATGTCGAGCTCTATGAAAACGAGGTGAAGTTGGAGCGAGTACCAGATGTATTTGACTGCTGGTTTGAAAGCGGATCAATGCCGTATGGACAACATCATTATCCGTTCGAAAATAGTGAAAATTTCGAGAAAGAACATTTTCCAGCCCAGTTTATTGCTGAGGGCTTGGATCAGACCCGAGGTTGGTTCTATTCATTGATAGTGCTCGGAACAGCTTTGTTTGGTAAGTCACCGTATCAGAATGTGATTGTGAACGGTACAGTTTTGGCTGAAGATGGTCGTAAGATGAGTAAGTCACTTCAGAATTATCCTGATCCAGTAGATATGGCCAATACAGCTGGTTCTGATGCGATGCGTTTCTATTTGCTTACTTCGCCGATTATGCGAGGGGAGGATTTGAACTTCTCAGAAAAGGAGGTGATGGAACTACAGCGCAAGAATATTGGTAGACTACACAATGTATTAGCGATGTACGAGATGTTTGCTGACGGAACTAAAGCCACAGCAGATTCTGACAATGTGTTGGATAGATGGATAATCGCTCGACTCAATCAATTAGTTTCTGAAGCTACCGAAGGCTTTAAAAGCTATGAGCTGGATAAAGCCGCTCGGCCGGTGACTGATTTTATTGATGATTTGTCTGTCTGGTATTTGCGTCGCAGTCGAGAAAGACTGAAGGGGGAAGATGTGAATGACAAAGTGCGAGCGCTCGCTACACTCCGCTACACGCTCCGTACGCTCGCGCTCACCATGGCACCATCCATGCCTTTCTACGCTGAGTAT
This sequence comes from Candidatus Kaiserbacteria bacterium, assembly GCA_020428685.1. GTDB lineage: Bacteria > Patescibacteriota > Minisyncoccia > Phycocordibacterales > UBA918 > OLB19. The sequence goes on along the minus strand of JAGQMJ010000007.1, from coordinate 31,854 downwards.
TTGTGGCAAGCTGTAAAGGAAGAAGACGAGGCAGAGAGTGTCCATCTGGCGGCTTGGCCAGAAGCAGGCGAAGTGGATGAGTCTGTGTTTGAGCAGATGAAGCTGGTCCGCGATGTGGTGACAACAGCTTTAGAAGCCAGAACTAAGGCAGGTATCAAGGTGCGTCAGCCAATCGAAAGTGTTAGTGGTCCAGAATTATCTGTGGAGCTACAGTCTGTGGTTTTGGATGAGTTAAACGCCAAGTCATATTTGACCGCAGATACAATCCAAATTGATACCACTCTTACTACTGAACTTATCTCCGAAGGGGCGGTGCGTGAATTGATGCGGGCAGTGCAGGGGCGGCGCAAGGCCGAAGGCCTTGCGCCGCAGGACAACATCGTCCTCACCATCGCCACTGAAGAAGCAGGTCAAGCTGCAGTTGGTCTCCATCAAGAATTGCTCACAAAGACAGTAGGAGCAGCTGAATTAGTGTTTGCAAAGACAGAAGGAGAGGAGGTGAAGGCTGGTGAGTTTACTTTCGTTTTCTCAATTCAGAAACAATAATCAAGGTCCCTTAAGTAGACATCCTTGCAAGACAAGTGTTGGCTTCAGGGTGGGTAGTATCTATGGCCTATAAAACATACACCACAACGGCGTTAGTCTGCGGCACCAAAAACCGCAACACTGCCGACCGTTCATACCTGATGTTTACTCGTGAGGCGGGGATGCTTTTTGCAGAAGCCAAGAGCGCTCGAGAGGAGCGTTCCAGGCAACGTTATGCTTTGCAGGACTTCTCTTTGGTGCGGGTGTCTTTGGTAAAAGGAGAGGCCGGCTGGAGAGTTGGCAGTATTGAGGCATTGAAAAATTACTACCATCAAGCGGCAGACAAATCGGCCCGAGGTAGTGTGGTTAGTGTTTTTAGGCTACTTCGGCGCTTTTTGAAAGGTGAAGAAGCTTCGCCAGATCTTTTTGATTTTGCCGTTGCTAGTATGGATGAATTAGCCAAAGAGCAAGAGGGGAGAATGTTTTTGCAGATGGTAGTACAGATAAAAATACTAGCTCATTTGGGTTATGTGGATGTTAAGAATGTTCCCGCAGAATTACTTGAGGCCAACCCTTCCAATATCACTAGCTTTGAGAGCGAAAAATCAGCCAAAATTATAGAAAGTCTCTATACACAGGCAATTACGGTCAGTCATTTATAAGCTTTTGGCTCACGGTGTTATAATTACTTTATGAAAGATCTCCATACTCAAGAACAGATTGATGAGATGCGAAGGCGTCTATACGATCGTGGGGCAGATGTAAAAGAATCGGTTAGACATAAGCTGACTGATACAAAGGTAAACGTGTCTCGCGACTGGACTATTTCTGTACCTAAAAAAACTGCCACAGAAGATCTGCGCGAAAGTATAAAGCCGGAGCAGATTGTGTCAGAAACACCTCCAGTAGAGCCGGTTGAAGACATGGACTTGAGTGAGGCGGAAGCTGAAGAAGAAAAGCCAAAGCGACACTATCGCACTTTCATCCTGCTTGGAAGTTTGATTATTTTTGTATTGGTGGCTGGTATCTCCTCAATGTTTTTGTATTTTGGAGGCAATCAAATCTCCAGCCAAAATATCTTGGTGGCGGTTAGTGGTCCTTCGACTGTGGGTGGAGGAGAGGTGATAGCTGCACAAATAGGTGTCACCAATCACAATTCTGTACCGATTGAATCTGTGACGTTGATTGTAAAATACCCAAGTGGCACAAGGTCTGTTGGTGATAATCCTCGCAATCTTTACGAGGAGAGAATTCCGGTTGATGACATTGGTCCAGGTGAGGTTATAAATGTTCCGGTGCGAGCGGCGATTTTTGGTGAAGAGCATGCCGAGAAGAATATTGAAGCTACGGTTGAGTATAGAATCGAAGGTTCAAATAGCATGTTTTACAAAGATGCGGATGCTCTAGCTTTTCGCATTACGTCTTCGCCTTTGGTTTTGAGAATCAAGAGTATTGAAAAAGTAGCATCTGGACAATTGGTAGATATCACCCTGACCGCAGTTTCAAATGCTTCCTCACCACTTAATGATATTTTGATTAGTGCTTCATATCCAAATGGCTTTAGATTAGAAAAGTCAGAACCAGAACCGATTTTTGGAGATAATGTCTGGAAGATAAAAGAACTTTTGCCTGAAGGTACAGCGACAATTAAATTGCAAGGAGTAGTAACCGGTCTAACTGAAGAAACTTTCCGAATTAATTTTGATGCTGGCCCGTCCGAGCCAGACAATCAATTTATTGTGGGAGCGACCCTGGCTGAAGCAAAAGCTGACTTTGAAATTGAGCGGCCGTTTATTGATGTAAAAGTAGCTATAAATGGAAGTGTTGGCAAAACAGCGGTGATATCAGAAGGACAGGAATCACTTGTAAAAGTTGATATAAAAAATACTTTAGATGAAACTGTTTATGATATGACGGTTGAGGTGATTCCGGGCGGAAACGCGCTTGATGAAAATTCAATCAAAAGTAACTCAGGATTTTATGACTCAAACACCGAGACGGTGCGATGGGAAGTGTCCAATAACTCATCCTTTGATCAGATTTTGCCAGGCGGTACTCGTACACTGGAGTTCCAAGTAGTGCCAGGCTCAAATCGAACCACCTCATCCTATGACTTGGTAGTAAATGTCTACGCAAGACGAGTAGCAGAAAGTAGCGCGCTTGAAACCTTGATTGGTTCGGTGAGGGCAGAAGCAAAGTATTCTTCTCGTATAGCTGTCGGCAGTCAGGCTAGTTTTGTATCTGGACCAGTTCCTCCAAAAGTGGGAGAAACCACAAGCTATAAGCTGACTCTGATTGCAGAAGCCGGCGCAAACGATATGGTGAATACCGTGGTAGAAACTTCGCTACCTCTTCATTCAAACTGGCTTGATGTGTCAGAGGGAGACGGGACAGTTTCATACAATACTGTCTCGAAGAAGCTGGAGTGGTCAATCGGAGATATTTCATCTGGACAAAGAAAGCAGCTTGATTTTCAGGTAAGTATTTTGCCGAGTGTGTCTCAGGTAAACAAAACTCCTGCTTTGGTAAATCGCCAAACAATCAGGGCCAACGACCGCTTCACTGGCGCCCTCTTGCAAGATGATGCTCCAGCTGTTACAACTGAACTCTCAAGAGAAATGGGATTTGAAAAAGATAATGGATTAGTCGAACGGTAAAGATATTTTTATGGAAAAGTCAGCAGATACAATGGAAAAAATCGTGTCGCTTTGTAAGCGTCGTGGTTTTGTCTTTCAGGGCAGTGAGATTTATGGCGGATTGAAAGGAACCTGGGATTTGGGTCCGCTTGGAGTATCTTTAAACAACAACATCAAACGTGAATGGTGGAAAATGTTTGTTGATAACCGTGAAGACATGTACGGCCTTGATGCGGCTATTTTGATGAACGCAAAAGTCTGGGAGGCGAGTGGTCACGTAGCTGGTTTTTTTGATCCTTTAGTAGAAGACGTAAAAACTGGAGAGAGATTTCGAGCTGATCACTTACTAAAAGATGCTGGAGTTGATGCTGATGGAATGTCTTTAGAAGAAATTGATGCTGAGATTTCTAAAAACAATCTGAAGAGTCCAAAGGGAAATGATCTGTCACCGTCGCGCCAATTCAACATGATGTTTGAGAGTCGCATTGGCGCGACGGCCGGCCCCGAAGGAAAAGTCTACCTACGTCCAGAAACAGCCCAAGGAATTTTTGTGAATTTCAAAAATGTGGTGGACACCATGTCACCAAAAATCCCTTTTGGAATCGCTCAAATTGGAAAGGCTTTTCGTAATGAAATCGCTCCACGGGAATTTCTTTTTCGAGTTCGTGAGTTTGAACAAATGGAAATTGAATACTTTGTAAAAGAGTCTGACTGGGAAGCTGAATACGAAAAACTCCGACTTGATATTGTGAAATGGCACGAGCATCTTGGTCTAGCTGCTGAAAATATCCGTGAGTACGAAGTACCTGAAAATGACTTGGCTCACTACAGTAAGAGAACGATTGATTTTGAATACAATTATCCAGGAAAAGGTTTTGACGAACTGGCTGGTTTTGCCTACCGCACTGACCATGATCTTAAGAATCACATGGACGCTTCAGGTCAGTCTATGGAATACATCGAACCAGACGGTTCAAGGTTTTTGCCTCACGTACTCGAACCATCTTTTGGAGTTGGTCGAGCTATTACAGCGGTGTTGTGCGAAGCTTACACCGAAGATGAGATGAATGGAGAAGTGCGTTCTTTCTTGAAGTTGCCAGCTCACTTGGCACCTTACCGAGTGGCAGTGTCTCCATTGTTGAAGAACAAGCCAGAGCTAGTTGATAAGGCTAGGACGGTCTTCGGTCTTTTGAAGGCTGAGTTTGGAAATGTGGCTTACGATGAAAACGGAAATATCGGCAAGCGATACCGTCGACAAGACGAAATCGGAACACCATACTGCATTGTTATTGATTTTGAAACCCTCGGTCAAGAAAAGCCAGAATTGGCCGACACAGTCACCGTCCGCAACCGAGACACAGGAGAGCAGGAAAGAGTGGCGATTGCGGATTTGTTGGCGTACCTGAAGTAGTGTACGGCTGCCCCCCAGTACTGCTTGTGCCACTCATGAGAATCCAATCGTCCGGCATTCGCTAGACCTCGCGGAGAAATTAAATAAACAAAGGAGCACAGCGACTATTGTTTATAATTTTGAGCGGAGAACTTGATTCGTGTCTAGAGAATGCAGGGCGGTTGGGTCCATATCAGAGTATTGGCAACATTCAATCTCTTGTTCCAAATCACCAGGTTTGTGCTACAGTAATTTCATTATGTCTGAAAATATACCAAAATACATCACTACTACTTTGCCGTATGTAAACGCTTCGCCACACATGGGGCATGCGCTTGAATTTGTACAAGGTGACACTTTGGCTCGCTTCTGGCGGCTGGTTGGAGAAGATGTTTTTTTTAATGTGGGAGTAGATGAGCATGGTCAAAAAATTGCTCGAAAAGCCGATGAGGCAGGTGTAGACAGACAGGCTTACGTAGACAAATACGCGGCGGAGTTTGACGGTTTAAAGCAGGCTTTAAACCTCAGTTACGATAACTTCATCCGTACTACAGACTCGAGTCATAAAGCTGCTGCCCAAGAAATGTGGCGCCGTTGCGATGCAGCTGGAGATATTTATAAGAAGAAGTACACAGGCTTGTATTGTGTTGGTTGTGAATCTTTCAAGGTTGAGTCAGATTTGGTGGAGGGAAAGTGTCCGGAACACCTGGTTGCTCCTGAAGAAATCGAGGAAGAAAACTATTTCTTTAAGTTATCAAACTACCAAGGTTATTTAGAGGAATACTTAGGCAAGGAAGGTTCGGTATTGCCAGAATGGCGTCGAGTCGAAGCACTGAAATTCGTTCAGGGCGGATTGGATGATCTAAGTATTTCTCGTGAAAAAACTCGCATGGATTGGGGGATTGATGTTCCTGGTGATGATGGTCATGTCATGTATGTTTGGTTTGATGCATTGACCAACTACATCTCGACTTTAGGTTGGCCGGAGGATAAAGAAGGAAGGTTTTCAAAGTTTTGGGCTGAAGGCCAGACTCTTCAATTGGCCGGGAAAGATCAGATTCGTTTTCAGTCTGTCATTTGGCAGGCGATGTTGAAGAGTGCTGGAGTACGGGCGACGGATACAGTCTTTTACCATGGTTTTATCAATAGTGGTGGTCACAAAATGAGTAAGTCACTTGGAAATGTGATAAATCCAGCCGAGTTGGTAGAGCGCTATGGTACTGACGCTGCGCGGTACATTATGTTGCGACACGTGCATCCGGTAGACGACTCTGACCTGACTTGGGAAAAAATGGATGAAATGTATACCGCCAATCTCGTGAATGGTTTGGGCAATCTTACCGCTAGAATTATGAAGATGGCTGAGACGCACCTCGAGATGCCGGTTGATACAGAGGATAAAACGACGTTGGATGCTATCGCTCTTAATCATTACCAGTTCCAAACTGTCCTCGATGGTGTATGGGCCGGAATCGGAGCTATGGATGAATATATTACCGAGAATGAACCATTCAAATTGGTGAAGGTAAATAAAGAAGAAGCGAAAGAAATGATAACCAAACTAGTCAATGATTTGCATGAAGTGGCGATTTCACTGATTGCTTTCATGCCGAGTACTGCTGAGACAATTCTTGAAGCTATCAAGATTAACAAAAAACCAGAAAACCTTTTTGCTAGATTGGATTCTTAAATATGGATTATAAATACATTGATACTCACGCTCATTTGAATTTGGCTCAATTCGCCGAAGACCGCGAAGCGGTCTTCGGCGAATGTGCTGAGCAAAATGTTGCCATGATCAATGTGGGTACACATAAAAGCACTAGTCAGTTGGCTGTAGAGTTGTCAGAAAAGCACGCCAACGCTTGGTCTATAATTGGCCTTCATCCAATCAATGTCCTGTCATCCGATCCAGACGATGCTGATGCCACGGTAGAATCAGTTTTTGATTATGATTTTTATAAGCCCTTAGCTGAGGCTGGTCGCACGGTAGGGATTGGCGAATGCGGTTTTGACTATTGGCACAACAGCGATGAAACTTACCAAGAGCAAAGGGAAGTTTTTTTGGCACAGATAGCATTGGCCAATGAAGTCGGTAAGCCTCTAATGTTGCACCTGCGTAACAGCAAAGATGGCAAGGGGCGGAATGCTTACGAGGATGCTCTCGAAATTCTTCGTAGTGAAGCAAAAGTGCTTGGCAATGCTCACTTCTATGCTGGGACAAAAGAACAAGCAAAAAAGTTTTTCGATATTGGTTATACTATCTCTTTTACTGGGGTGGTAACCTTTGCTAAGGATTATGAGGATTTAGTTGATTATGCGCCTCTCGATATGATTCATGGTGAGACAGACTGTCCGTATGTGGCGCCGGCCCCGTACCGGGGCCGGCGCTGCGAACCCTGGATGGTGCAGGAGGTGTATAAAAAAATCGCCACCGTCAAAGGTCTTGATGAAGAACTGGTCAGGGAACAGCTGATCCAAAATGCCAAAAAGCTTTATAGAATTTAAAAAAACGCGCACCCAGGGGTGCGCGTTTTCTCCTTAAATCACTTATAATGATCCAAGAAGATTTTTTGAATAATGCTGGCTATTTCAAGGTTGGCGGCCATGATAACGCCGTTAGGTAGGGCGTTTTTACCTTCAGCTCGCAGCTCATCGAGCGTAAACCCCGTTTCGTACAATGCTTTCCACATATTTCCCACTGTGGCTCCAGCTTCGTATGCGATCAGCGCCCCGGCCAAGGTGGCAGCGTCAAGCTTGGGGCAGATTACTGCATCAAGCTGGCCAAGGGCCAGTGCCCCTGCATAGTGCCCAGTACTGTCAGTGTGTATCACTTCAAAGCGACTGTTGCCTGCGATCGCAGAACTAAATCTGCTGAATGCAAGGTCTGGTGCTTTAGACTGACAGATTGCGACACGTATGGGGTCATTATCATCATATAGCCTGGTTCTGGTATTTCTTGGAGTGTATGACGGTTTGAAACTGTACTTCACGAAGTTGTTTTTGATGGCCGACCACACCTCGCCGGTGACAGGGTTTTGAATTACTGCTGCTACAGGACTGAACAATACGTCGTCCTGTCGCAGTAATACTGCAGTCACCGTAGCCGTCGGTGTATGGGACTTAAAACTTTTTTCCCCGTTGAGAGTGTCTGCAAAGAGGGCTAGTTGACCAATACCAGACGTCGGTACATGATCGATTAAGTTATTCAAAAAAAGAATACCTCTGTTAATAGTCCAGTGTGATAACAGACCCTCCGACACATCTGTGGCTTGTACATTGCTGTTGTTCTCATGATAGTGCGAAGCGACTAACGTTGAGCAGTGCCCAACAATGTTTGCAAGGTCCGGAAAGGTTTTGTGAAGACTAGGCATGGCGATCTCCTGAGTTGAGAAGTGCTTCTGTTGAGGACAATAAGACATCCGTGACTAGGTGTCAAGGTTGGGTTTAAAAAAGTGATTGATTTTAATCGAAGAAATCTAGCAAGTATTCGTTGATCTTGCGTTGGTCCAGTTCGTAGAAAGTATCTTTACCGCGATGCAGATCACGAGCTAGATCGGTACCGACAAATCTCCAGTGCCATGGCTCATATACATAGAACTCATTTCCTTCAGGGTAGGAGAGAATAAAGCCGTATTTGTAGGCGTTGTCTAGAAGCCACTCGTAGGCTTCGGTGTCAGCAAAACTGCCGTACGTGCCGTTTACCGAATCAACCGTCAGGTCGATAGTGGTACCTAGTTGGTGCTCGGAGTAGCCCTGATCAGCTGAAAAAGTGTTGGCGCCAGTACCATAAACTTGTGTAAATTGACCTTTGAGACTGGTTTGCTCATCAAAAGAGCGATAGGCTGAAACTATTTTTAAATCTATATCATCGCGCTTGGCGGCCTTAAGCATGTCTTCTAGATGGTCGATGGCTCGAGCATGGAAGTATTGGTCTGGCTTGCCGTCTTGGATATATTTGTCATCAATCTTAGAAACTCTTTCGGGAATATAGTTTTCGTTTAAAAAGTATACTTTTGAGTACTTTTGGAGTAGTTCCTTGTCTGTTTTAGCTAATTTATCTAAATCTCCCAGTGTTCCAGATAGAGAACGGATTTGGTCTTCAAAGTCTTCATTGCGGTTTCTTTCGTCACGATAATCATCAGCCAAATCTTCTAAATCGTCTTTGAGGTCAGAGAGTTGAGAAGTGAGCTCATCTATAGTGGTACTAGCGACCAAAAGCTGGCTGTCTTTCTGCTTAGTTTGGTTCAAGAAAAGGTTTCGGTCTTGTCGAAGACTCTCGATGTTTGTTTTTTGCTCTTCAGACTGGAGATAGAAGTAGCTGGTGGAAATGATGCCGATAATGGCAATGACTCCACATAAGTAAACATAAGTATTTGAGCAATCTTTCATGGGACTATTCTAGCATGAGATAGTGTATTGAATAGTTAAAAAAACTGTGGTAACGTTGTCCCGTTATCCGTAATGAGTGGCCAGACCGATGGTTTGACTGCTCATAACAAAAATAAATTAATGTCAGAAACAAAAATGCCAGCAACTGAAGCCGGTGTCGAAACTCATGAAGTAGAGCTTCATAGTTACGAACTAGCTTTCCACGTACTTCCAACGGTTGCTGAAGGGGAAGTAGCTAATGTCTTTCAGAAGTTGAAGGACATCATTACAAAAGATGGTGGTGTTATCACTACTGAAGAAGAACCAGCTCGTTTCGATTTAGCATACGAAATCATCAAGTATCTTGAAGGACGTAACCGAAAGTTCACAAGCGCGTACTTTGGTTGGGTTCGATTTCAAGCAGATGCTTCTATTATTGAAGGTTTGAATCATGAAATTGATGGTGTAAATGAACTTCTGCGTCACCTATTGGTCAAATTGACTAAGGTTGAGGAGGCAAATCCATTTTTCTTCCACGAAGCTTTGGCAGAAACTATGGTAAAGACAGTTGATGTCGATGAGGCTGAAGCTGACGAATCAGATGAAGATGAAGATTCAGACGATGTCGAGGCTGAAGATGGAGAAGAAGCAGAAGACAAGGTATAATAGGTCTATATTCATCTAAATACTTTGTATCTAAATTATGTATCTAAATAAGGCAATGATTTACGGGAATCTAACCCGTGATCCAGAATTGAAAGCACTTCCAAGTGGAATCCAGGTTTGTTCACTATCTATTGCTACCAACCGCGTTTACAACGACCGAGACGGCAAAAGACAAGAGCTAACTGACTTTCACAATGTAGTAGTATTTGGCAAGCAGGCAGAAAACAGCGCCAAGTATCTTTCAAAAGGAAATGGAGTCTACATCGAAGGAAGAATTCAGACTCGAAGTTGGGAAAAGGATGGTCAGAAGCAATATCGAACAGAGATTGTCGCTGATAGAGTTCAGTTCGGACCAAAAAATGGCAGCGCTTCTTCAAGTGGAGCGTCATCAGCGCCAGCTGCTAGCGGGTCGGATGATTCCAAGGCACCGTCAGTTCCAGACTATCCAGAGGAAGAAATCAATCCTGAGGATATCCCATTCTAGCCTTAGAATACAGAATTAGATTCTAATATTTCATTATCAATTTGTAACTGATTGGATTATTCCAAAATAGTTACACTAATTTTTCACTCAATGGAAAAAGAACAAACAGTAAATTTGCCGATGCATCATATTGATTTTAAGGATATTCTACGCCTTAAGAGTAATGTGAATCCACATGCACGTATGATGAATCGTCGTCGTACAGGTATGACTGCAAAAGGACAGAGAAACTTCGCTCGTGCTATCAAGCGCGCACGATTCATGGCTTTGGTGCCATACATCAACCGATAAGGATGTTAAGAAAAGGGCGGCCCCCTCGGGGCCGCCCTTTTCTAATTGCAAAATCAGCAGCATCATGCTGTAATAATACTAGATGGACAACAGGTAAGGAGAGCATCATGGGATTTAAATTGTTCGCTGATGCACGCTTGGCACAAGCGCATCAAGATTATGATGATGCTGTGAAGGCAAGGGGACCCGAACATGGTCACCCCAGACGCATGATGTTCGATCAGCAGTCGTGGCTCCTGAAGCCTTCATTCAAGGCATTTTGTTTTGTTGTTTTAGGGGCCGTGGTTTATGCCATTTTCTTCTAAAACAAAAAGGCCAGTCGATGTTTTCGACTGGCCTTTTCCTATACTCGCTACGCTTTACTGATTCTCTCTGAGTAGACCACGTCTTCAGTGTTTACGGCGATTACATCGCCTTTATTTATGAATTGCGGCGCCTGAATCTTTAGTCCGGTTTCAAGGACCACTTCCTTGGTGGCACCGCTTGAGGTATTACCTTTGACAGCATCTGGAGCTTCTTTTACTTTCAGCTCAACCTTGATAGGGATATTGATGCTCATGATAACATCGTCAAAAACCAGTGCTTCGACAATACTGTTGCCATTAACAAATTTATTTAGTTCACCTACTACGTCTGCGGCTAGGTTGAAGCGAGCGCTTGGATTGTTTGGTTCACAAAACCAAAATTCGCCACGGTTTTCGTATAGATACTTAACATCACGCTTTGAAATATCCGCGTCTTGCAGTACATCAGACTGATGCAGAGTGCGCTCAATAACGTTACCAGTGCGCAAGTTTTTCATGCGTACGTTGTTACTAGCTTTTTGACGGTCCTTTTTGGCAATATTAGATGACAACACCAAGTACGGGTCGCCGTCCATTTCGACAGTTTTTTTAGGTAGGACTTGATTGTATTCGACTTTTGCCATTGAATGAAAAAATGAGCGTAGCGATTATTTGCACCCTATTTTTTAGGAAGGTTACGACCATAAAATGGAAGTGCCCTTGGGGTGAATTTGGTTCCGGATCCATCCCTTTCCTAGGACGGATTCCTGGAACGGTCAAAAGCTACGTGTTAAATAATATTTGGAACTGCATATTTATACCAGATTCAACCTAAAAAGCTAATATGTACAACTGTTAGTATTTAGTATTAATGATACTATTCAAAAACATGCTAGGAATAACTACCTCATCTGAAGCAGAGGATTGGAGCGACGAAAAAATCCTACTCGAAGCGCAAAATAAGCCGTGGCTTTTTGCCATTTTAGTGGAGAGATACCAGGTGCCTTTTTTGAGAAAGGTGAGCGCTATTGTCCGAAATCCGCTAGATGTTGAGGAGGTGGTGCAGGATGCTTTTACCAAAATATACGTCAACGCCGACAAATACGAGCCTCAGTCTGGCGCCAAATTCTCATCCTGGGCGTACCGCATCCTGCTGAATACAGCTTTCACCCGTTATCAAAAATTGGTTAAAGACGGTCAGCGCTATACGGCCATGGATCCAGAATATGAACAGATGTATGGAGAAATGAAAGAGCATAGTGGTTTTGCGGAGAAGAGGGATGGTATTCTGCGTATCTTGGACAGGATGCCTGAGCATCTGTCTATAGTCTTGAAGCTTCATTATTTGGACCATTGGTCACATCAGGACATCGCCGATAAGACCGGTGAAAATGTCGGAACGATTAAAGCCAGAATCCATCGGGCAAAAGCAGCTTTTAAAAAGGAGAGTAGGGATGGCGAGGCAGAGGCATTGTTGTAACTTATTGCATACAATTTAGTTATATATTGATATGGATTCATTAGTCATACAAAAAAACATCATGCGGCGAGTTTATTATAGTTACGCTGTTAGTATTGTGACCCATGTGATGTTTTGGCAGGGGATATTCTTGGCGGTTTCGGCGGCCCTTTTGGCAAAGTGGTTGCACGTGGCGAGTATTTTTAATAATTTTTTGGCGATACCAGTCGGCGGCGTACCAAGTTACTTAGCAAATTCTTTTGTTAATGCTATTACTCATGGTGAGTTTATGACAGCGTTGGTTCTTGTGCTGGCGGGTGGGGTTACTTTATCGTGCGGATATAGGTTGGCACATATTTTCTTTGAAGAGGGTAGAATTTTGCACGCTTAACTTTTAGTAAGTAGAGAAAGGGCCGCTGACTTCGTCAGCGGCCCTTTCCCTCATCTGTCTCTCTACCTAATCAACCTTCGCCCCTTCTTCCTTCAATGATTTACGGATATGCTTGAGGATTTCTGTCTTGAGCTTTTTGTCTGCTTTTAGAGACTTTCGAGCTGCGTCGTATCCACGACCAAGTTTTACGATAGTAGACTCATCACCTCCAGGTGGAGTATAAGAGTATGAAGAACCAGCTTTTGAGATGATTTTGTACTTTTCTCCCAGTGCCAGAAGTTCACCCTCGCTACTGATACCTTCTCCGTAAATCAAATCAAACTCAGTTGTACGGAATGGGGCAGCGACCTTATTCTTTACTACCTTGACTCGGTGCCGACCGCCAACAACTTCTTCACCTTTTTTAATCTGAGCAATTCTACGAATATCAAGTCGAACTGAGGTGTAGAATTTGAGTGCCTTTCCACCTGGGGTAGTCTCTGGGTTACCAAACATCACACCAATCTGCATACGGATTTGGTTGATAAAGATTACTACCGTCTTACTCTTTGATACGATTGAGGTTAATTTACGCAAGGCTTGGCTCATCAATCGAGCTTGTTTTCCGACATGGTGTGCTCCCATTTCTCCTTCGATTTCATCTTTTGGTGTCAAAGCGGCTACAGAGTCAACCACTATTACATCCAGCTTGCCCGAACGAACGAGAGATTCAACTATCTCCAGTGCTTGTTCTCCATTATCTGGCTGAGAAATCAAAAGTTCATCCAAATTTACGCCAAGATTTTTGGCATACTCTGGATCCATAGCGTGTTCTGCGTCAATAAATGCACAGATACCGCCAGCTTTTTGTGCTTCAGCTACGGCATGCAAGGATAGGGTGGTCTTACCAGAAGATTCTGGTCCATAAATTTCCAAGATTCTACCTCGAGGATAGCCCCCGATACCAAGTGCGTCATCAAGTCCGATTGAGCCAGTATGGATGACCTCGACGTCAACTTTCCGACTTTGGTTGAGCGTCATGATGGCCTCATCACCAAATTTAGTTTTGATACTTCGGATTGTTTCAATAATCTCATTAGAGCTGTTGGTCTTGTTGTCTGACTCGGTAACCTCTTTCTTAACGGTCTCTTTGGTAGTTTTTTTTGCTTTTGCTGCCATGGGTATAATTTTATTGGTTAAAACTTGCTGGGGTATAAACGAACGAACGGGTAATGGTGGTTTCTCGTCCATACCTATCTTCAGCGCGGAGGGTGGTTATAGTATAGCCGTTTTCTAGCACTAATGCTTCCTTGAAATTCCCCTTAACGTCAGTATAAATTGGTCTATCGTTGAGCCAGAGGTGGGAAATGTTGTGGGTGTCTCCGGTCAGGAAGATTTGTCGTTGGTTTTGGGTTACGGACGGCTCCTCGTTTAGTACTATTTGTGGACCACTTATCAAGAATCTGGCTTGGAACACTACATATATAAGTATGAAGAGTAGTCCCATGACACCAAAGGATATTTTTACAATGGTACGAAATGGTACTGAATCATCCATGTCTATGCCGTACATTAGAACCTCTCGTTGGGGTTGTTTTCGTTATCTTCGCTCTCATCGTCACTTTCGTAGCTCTCTTCTTGTGAGGAAGTGGCCAATATTTCTCGAGCCTTAGAGCCGTCAGCTGGCCCGATAACGCCGTTTTCTTCCAGTAGATCCATCAAGCGGGCCGCTCGTGAGTAACCCACGCGAAGCTTTCTCTGGATGTATGAAGTAGAAGCTTTGCCAGCTTCCATCACAGCCAGCTTGGCATCGTTGTACAGGTCGTCATCAGCATCATCTCCGACCATTGAGTTGAAGACGGCGTCGTTGCTTTGGTCTTGAGCTTCGTCTAGGTTGATACTGTCTAGCTCATGAGCGTCTTGGTTTTTCAAATAATCCACCACTTTCTTGATCTCTTCCTCAGATACATAGGCAGACTGGAGACGGATAGGGCGTGGGCTATCAGAAGACAAGTAGAGCATGTCGCCTTGGCCGAGTAGTTTTTCGGCTCCGACACCATCAATAATAGTACGAGAGTCGATTTGGGACGCTACCGCAAGAGCAATACGGGTCGGCACGTTGGCCTTGATAGTACCAGTAATAACGTTTACAGAAGGTCGCTGAGTCGCCAACAAGAGGTGAATACCGACCGCTCGACTCATCTGTGCCAAACGCACGATGCAGGCCTCTAGTTCTCGAGGGTAGGCTTGCATCAAGTCGTTCAACTCATCGAGAATAATAACGATGTATGGAAGTGATTCTGGTAGTGATTGACGGTCTTCTTCGATTGAGCCGGCTGCTACCCAAGCTTCCTTGGCTGGCTGGTAGATGTTTTTGTGGTATGAAGTGAGGTTTTGGACTTGTTCTGCCTCTAGGATGTCATACCGCCTTTCCATTTCTTTTACTGCCCAAGACAATGCACGAATAGCTTTCTTGGCGTCAGTAATAACTGGTGTCAGAAGGTGAGGGATTTTGTTGTATAGGGTCAGCTCAACTCGTTTTGGGTCGACCAGGATAAAACGAAGTTGGTCAGGGGAGTTGCGGTATAGAAGTGAGATGATGAGGTTGTGAATCGAAACCGACTTACCAGAACCAGTTGTACCGGCGATTAGTCCGTGTGGCATACGGGCAACGTTGGCGAAGTGGACATGACCAGTCACATCTTTACCAAGAGCTACGATAAGTGGGTGAGGTGAATCTGTGTACTCTGGGGTAGCCAGCATTGAGGCTAGTCCAACAGTCGCTCGGGTCTGGTTTGGTACCTCGATACCTACCAGTGACTTACCAGGGATCGGTGCTTCGATACGGATTGAGCTGGCCTTGAGGGCGAGCTGAAGCTCTTGCTGAAGTCCGACGATGCGCGAAATTTTTACACCTTGAGCCGGCTTGAGGGCGTAGCGGGTGATGGTTGGACCACTCTCAACCGCATCCATTTCGACACTAATACCAAACTCTTTAAGAGTGCGCTTAATCATGTTGGCATTGGCTTTGACGTCACCGATCTGAGCTTTCCCTTTTTCTTTGTTCAAGAGTGTGAGAGAGGGAGCAATGTATGTCCCACTAAAGTTTTTGACAACGATGTCATTGGTCTTGATTTTGGTTAGGCTGGCGACTTTCTTCTTCATTGAAGCAAGGCCGGATGATTCTTCGTCCTCCCGGTCTTCATCGGCGTCGGCTTCTCCTTCTCCCTCCGCGTCTGAAACCTCGGGCAGATCTAGCGCCTCGATGTCGCTAAAGTCGTCGGCGTCATCTGGGACTACTTTTCTGCCTGGCATTCGCAAGCCAGTGTTGAAGAGTAGGAATACAGAAATCATCACCAGTCCAAAAATAATCACGCCACCAAGAGCGTTGCCAAGGAGGTAGGCTAGGGGAGCTTCAAGGAGCCAGCCGGTCCACCCACCGAGTCCTTCGCTGTACAGCTCAAGTCCAGCTAAAAGTGAAACAAACAGCAAAACGGTCCCAGTGATTTTGGCGCCACTTACTTGCTGGTCTTCCTCTCGAGGATTTAGTAGTACATATATATAAATGCTACAGATGAGTGGAGCTAACCAGGCTCCAGTCCCAAACAACACATCGAGGGTTAGCTTGGTGTAGCCTCCGACTGGTCCCGCATAATCCAAAAGCGAGAACAGAAAAAAGACGGCCAAGATACCCATGATGACTGCCCAGATAGCCTGCTTGGCATGAGGGGAAAGATCGTCAAAAAGTGGTTTTTTCTCTACGGTGTTTTTTTGTTTCTTGCGGGCCATAATTGCTAATTCTTGGTTGAATCTATTCAGTAATTTATACCCACATAATATCACGTAAAACCCCAATCGACAGAAAGGACGTCCGTGTCCGATAGTTAAAAAACCCTTGCAAAGTAAGAGAAATGTCTTTATAGTGGTATAAAGTACAAACGCAATCTAGTCTTTAATAAAATCTAAAGAACAGCTACGGTATGGAAACTGAAAAAGACAAAACAATACAAATTAAAAGACTTTCAAGTGATGGTAATTACTATAACAATGTCTTTAAAAGAACTGAGAAAACAGTGTCTGTTATTTTCTATATTTTGTCTGAGACAAGGACAAATGCAAATGTAGATGTCCATATACAGACTATCAAGGACAGAGCATTAAAGACTCACGAGTGGTCATTAAAGACTCTGTCTCTTCAGCCGCACGAATACAAGGAGGGTCTTTTGGAGTTCCAGTACGAACTCGTCTCTTTAGAAAGTACACTTCGCGTGGCTCAGATGGCCGGAGTGATACCTCAGGACATCTTCATGCTGCTGGCTGATCAGCTCGACTCAGTCCTTCGCTTCATCAACAATCACTACTTAAAGAATGACGGTGTCTCAGTAGAAGAGCTGACAGAAGTGGCGATTCCAAAATCAACATCTTCAGTTTCGACCAAGCCAAAAGCAGTGGCACCTAGAAGACAACAAAGAATACAGATTCCGGCAGGGGACATTAGTACCGACGCATACCTTGTATACAGTCAGCTGACCGATAGAGCTGAGCGCATCCAGACTGTCCTAGAAGCAAAACCCCAAGCAACAATTAAAGACATCGCCGAAGTGATTACTGATGTTAGTGAAAAGACAATTCAACGTGAACTTAATAGTCTCATAGAAAAAGGACAAGTTGTCAGAGAGGGAGAAAGACGTTGGTCTAGATACTCAGTAAAGAAGTAAAGGTATTGACTTTTAGAGCATTGTCTTTCACTATGTTCTGATAGCTTGTCTTTATAAATAGGACAAGCGGTGTTCCTGCACCGTTGACCGATACACACTTAGCAGTCGACTCTTGTCTTTAAGTTTTGCTCAGGGACTTGTCCCGGGTATGACCGCAAGGAGAAATATTTGCCGACAATAGTTTTTTGTTTTGTAGTATTTATGGCGGTAAGAAAGCTGTAAGTACATCGTCATCAACAGCAGGTATATCTAGAGGGTGTTTCTTTTATAAGATAACTCTGTAGCTTCACGTATTTTGCATACATCAAGTGTTCGATAACACCATGTATCCACAACCTGTGAACTCTACAGTTTTATAAAAGAATGCTACTATTTAGATACGCGCCTATGCGCTTTTTTTCTAAGTCGGACAAACGTTTCGTGTAGACCACGACAACGCACCGCAGAAGAAAAGGCATAGGGTGTGAACGTGTTCATTACAGACATATATATCGGTAGGTGATTATCTCTACATATATATGGTTGCTTGATAGAGTCAGGTAATTTCATATCTCATACTATCTCGGTTTCGACCGAGACCACCGCTTCACTTTTTCCCAGACGCTATCCGCCCGACAGACAAGCAGTCCTACACCGCAGCTAACCTCCACGCAAGCTTCCCTCATAAGAAGCTAGTGTGGAGTTAGTGATATACGTAAGTGGATTTGATAGTCCATTTGCGAATATGAATTAATTCATATTATTAGAACTTATCAAATAAGCCCCGAGAGGGGACGCGTAGTAATTGCGCACAATTACAGATAATTAAAATTATGACTAAAGCACAAGATTTTGCTTCGAAGCTAGCAGTAGCTTTCGTAGCAGTAGCTATGGTTGTCTCAGCATTTGCACCTTCAGCGAAGGCACAAAGCTCAGAAGACCTACAGAAGATGATTAATGACCTACTAGCACAAGTTGCTTCTCTACAATCACAAGTTGGACAGGGATCTTCTATGGCAGCAGGTGTTTGCCCATACACATGGACACGTGACCTTTCATCAGGTTCAGAAGGAGCTGATGTTAAGGCTCTACAAGAGTTCCTAAACTCTGACGCAGATACACGAGTATCAGTTTCAGGTGCAGGTTCAGCAGGAATGGAAACAATGTACTTCGGACCAGCAACAGCAGCAGCTGTTTCAAAGTTCCAAGTAAAGTACCGATCAGAAACTCTTTCACCAGCTGGTCTAGTGAATCCAACAGGTTACTTCGGCCCTTCATCACGAGCTAAGGCTAACGCACTATGTGTGTCAGCTCCAGTTGTAGATGAAACAGAAGAAGGAGAAGAAACTGAAGAAGGTGAAGAGGAGGAAACTTCAAAGGACCTTTCAGGAGAAGCTTCTCTAGATACATTTGAAGTTGAATCAGCTTCAGATGACACTATCGAAGAAGGTTCAGAAGATGCTGAGATCGGAGCTTTCCAAGTAACATTCTCAGATGGAGACGCTTCAATTTCTCGAATTGACGTTGCTCTAACAAATGCAACAGTAGGTGCTGATGCATGGAACGCTTTCGAAACTATCTCTCTATGGGTAGATGGTGACAAGGTGGCTGAAGAAGATGCTGACCGAAAGTCAGATTACCTAGGTGACGAAGACAACGGAATCATCCGATTCTCAGGTCTAGACATCATTGGTATGGATGATGAAGAAGTAGAAATCGTAGTTGCTGCAACTATCCAAGGTAACCTTGATGCTGAAGAGCTATCAACATGGACTCTTGGTGCTGATTCAGTTCGATTCTTCGATGCTGACGGAGTTGCTACAACAGAAGATGGTTCACTTGTAACTTCAGACACAGAAACTTTCACATTGGAAGTAGCTGGAGCTGATGACGAAGTGGTTGTAAAGACTTCATCAAACGACCCAGACGCTTCAACTCTACAAGTTGAAGACAACAAGAAGTCAGACTGGTACAATGTATTCACATTTGACCTAGATACTGATGACTCAGTAAATGACATCACACTAAACAAGGTTGAAGTTACAGTTGTTGTTAGTTCATCAACATTCAACGGTCTAGTAGATGATTATGAACTAGTTATTGACGGAGTAACAATTGATACTCTTGCTGACAACAACGGAGCTACAGCTGGTAAGTACACAGATGGTGCTACAGTTGTTCTAACATTCGATGTTGACGGAGACGTTACTATCGACGCTGGAGACCGAGTGGCTGCTGAGCTTATGCTCCGATTCAAGTCACTTGCTACAGGTGATGAAGGAACAACAGTTACAGGTTCAGTTACAGCAGGTAACCGAAACAACATCGACGCTGAAGGCGCTGATGACGTAACAGACCTAAGTGGAGCTGCTACAGGAGACGCTCATACTCTACGAACTACAGGTATCGCTGTATCAAAGGAATCAACTTCAGCAACTGTTACTACAGGTGACAACGCTGGTGATGACTACGCTACATTCGAAATCGAAGTAGAAGTAACTGCATTTGAACAAGATGTATTCATCTCAACAAACGTTGCTACTTCAATTGTTTACTCAATCGTAGATGGTGCAGGTGCTCCAGTAACTGGAACTACAACTCCAGTACTATCTTCATCAGCTGATGAAAACTCTGGATACTTCGAAATCAACGAAGGTGAAACAGAAACTATCACTCTACAAGTAACATTTGACTCTGCATCTACAGGTGCTGCAGCTCGACTACGACTTGATTCAATCAAGTTCTCTGACGCAGCTCAGACACCAGATCAGACTCAAACTACACTTCCAGAAACTGACTACCGAACAAGTATCGTAACTCTAGTTAACTAGTTTTAACTGAGGTACTTATTTGAACGAAAGTTTAAGTTAGGAATGACAAGGGCGAGAGCCTAAGTCAGTAGAAGCAAAAAGCCCCGCGCAAGCGGGGCTTTTTGCGTACCTGATAAAATGAATATGACTGTCTTGCACTGTGTCTTTTGAAAAAATTTTAGATAACGAATAATGTGATTGTGCTAAACTTTAAATATGACAAAAATTAAACCCGTATTTAACCTTACCCCTGAGGAGCTTGAAATAGAGGCGGAATTTAAGCGTGGTGATTTAGAATCAGTGCCTGTGAGTTTTGATAGGCTGCAAGAACTTCAAGCTATTGCTCGCAACACTTTAGCTAAAAATAAAGCTATTACCATTCGTGTCTCTGAACGCAATCTGATGCGCCTCAAGGCCGCCGCCGCCCGAGAGGGTATACCATACCAAACCTTTATCACTTCTCTCATACAAAAGAATACTTAAGTTTAGGAAGCTAAGTTTTGAACATCAGTCAAATCTGGCTAAATAAAATCCGCTAGTTTACTAGCGGATTTTTAAAACTGCCTATTGGTGGCTGTGCTAGTATAAAAATATCTTATAGGTTAAGTCGGTCTCATGAAATTTTTCAATCTAGCTTTCGTCAGCGTGTTTGCATTTATTAGTTTAATTTCTGCATCGGACACCCTTGCCGCCTGCGGCAACATCATTACCACAGTAAACTACGGCGACGGCCCGATTGAGGAATTTTCTCCGATTGAAGATTGCGACAATCCGTTTAATGCTGACTCTCCAAACCCATTTACATACAATCTAACTTTAGGTTTTAGTGGTCAGCTGGTAACAGAAAATAGTGTTATCACAATAAATGAGTCTGGCACGGCTACTGGCACCTTCTCAATAAACAAAGGAAGTAATTTTTCTTTTGAACCGCTAAGCTTTTTTCAGAAAGTAGGAGATGACTATGAGCAGGTTTCCTCAGTCACTTTTCTAAATGGAAGTGATTTTGCTATTGATGCATTGGTCGAAGGTGAGTATGTAGCCGTTTTAAAATTTGAATTACCCCCAGTGCTCCAAGTTGAGGCTACTCCTCTTTGGAAACAGTTTCTGATTAAATTATTGCAACCGCAAGTGGCAAATGCTTATTACGAAGATTATGTAGAGATTGTGGCTGTGCCATTTACGATTAAGTATGAGTCTATAGAAGTCCCGGCCGGCGCCTCGAGCGTGCTGTTTTTGCCCGGTATTCAGGCGAGTAGGTTGTATACAAAAGGTGTGTTTGGAACCGAAAACCAGCTTTGGGAGCCAAATGTGAATGCTGATGTAGAAAAGTTGGCTATGACTGATGAAGGGGTGAGTATTTATGATATTTATACTAAGGATGTGATAGATGAGGTGAATGTATTGCCAGTTGCTCAAGGAAATATTTATAAAGGTTTTCTTAGGATGTTGGAAGATTTAAAGGGAGATGAAGTTGTTAAAGACTTTGCGTCATTCCCGTATGATTGGAGGTACAGTGTTTTTGATGTTGCTACAAAAGAAGTGTTGTATGAAGATGAATCTAAAAAGCTACTTGATGAAGTGTTGGCTTTAGCTGATGATTCTTATACCGGCAAGGTTACTTTAATTGGTCACTCAAATGGCGGCTTGGTTGCTAAGGCGTTACTTTATGAATATGGGGAGGCTGAATTGGCAGGAAAGATTGATAAAATGATAATGATAGGTACACCTCAACTTGGTACCCCTAAAGCTATAGGTTCAATGTTGCACGGTCTTGATCAAAGTATAGGTTCGGGCATTATAGCTACAGCCAGTACTGTGAGGCAAATAACTAAAAATTTAGCGGGAGCTTATACACTTCTGCCTTCGCCTAAGTATTTTGAGGAGATTTCTGAACCAATGATAACCACTGACGGCTCATTGTTGTCCGAAGCAGTTTCCGCTTATGGAGATATTGATTCCTCAGCTAGGTTGCACAGTTTCCTTATCAATAGTTTAGATAATAGAGATGGGTCGGTTGGACTGAATGAACCAATTGCACTGAACCCTCAGATGTTATTGGATACTATCGGTTGGCAAAGCATCTTAGATAATTGGGGTGCGCCAGAAGGAGTTGATGTCTATGAGGTTGTCGGTACTGGTTTGGCGACTATAAAAGGTTACGATTATAGAGAATATGGTTGTAAAGAGAGTCATCCAGATTGTGTTTTGCATTCATATCTAAAGCCTTTTCCAATAATGAGTAATGATGGTGATCAGACGGTCACAGAAATTTCTGCAGCAGCGTATGAAGGAGATAAGATCTTGGCTGTTGTGAATTTGTACGATGCTTCATTTTTAAAACCTAAAACGCACGCAAATCTGACAGAGAGTGGACCAGTGCAAGATTTTATTGGATCAGTTATTAAGTATCCCTATCTCAGCGATTCAATAATAGTTCCTGAGTACACTGGGGTATCTAGTCGGTACAGAATCATTGCCGCTTTTTCGCCGGTTTCCTTGCTTGCTGTTGATGATAATGGAAGACAGGTTGGTATGATTGGTGGTGAGATTAAAGAAGAGATATATAATGCACAATATTTCGAACTTGGCGGTAGCAAATTCTTGGTATTACCAAGTGAGGTGAATGTTAATGTAAAAGTAACTGGGGTTGATGATGGTATTTATTCGTTAAGTGTAGACGAGATTGATGAATCTGGTAAGCAAGTGCAAATATCAATACTAAAAAACTCCACAACTAGTGTGGGTATGACAGCAGAATTCTCTGTTAAGGATGGTGAATACAGCCCACTAGAAACCGACCAAGATGGTGATGGCGAAATTGACTTAATACAGTCTTTGAACGGCGAGATAATTCTTGAACCAGAAGTTGTTTATAATTACGGTGATTTAAGAATAGCCGTCAAAGATTTAAAGCTTACAAAGCAACAAGAAAAGAAAATATTATTGAAAGTGGGTTTAGCAGAACTCTTTGCCAAAAAATCTCAAAAGAAAAAAGTGTTTGTGAGATTAGAGGCTAGAGCGCTCAAGTTAGTCTTATTGAATCTAAAGAAACTAGAGCGAAAGGGTATAATTGATGGTAATGATGTTAGATCTATTGAAGTGATTATTAATAATTTGCAGTAATATTATGAACCAATTAAAAATAAAATCTTTTCTAGTATTGTCGCTAGCTACAATCTTAGACTTCACCTTGTTTTATTATTCTAAACTTGCTTTAGGTGATTCTGTAAACAGAGTTTCGGTCAGAGATATGATCTTAACTTCTTTTTATTTATTAGTATTCTTACTAATTTCAAATATTGTATTACTCTGCTTAAGCGATAAAATATTCAAACTCTGGCTTAAAAAAATTATGATTTGGTTTACTCCGCTTGCATTAATTATGGTTGCGATTGGTGCAGAGGAGGTTAATTTCGGCTGGCCAACACGTACTGATGCTGCGATTAATATGGGAGTAATAATGGTTACAGTTACGATTGTCTTTGCATTTGCGCAGCGGTTTTACTTTAAGGTTAAGTAAGACTGTTTCCTGGTATCAAAAAAACTAATTTATATATGAAAAGAATTCTTTGTGAGAAATATAAGCTAGTAAATATTGGGCTATTCATCTTATTATTAAGTGCGTTTGGCGTTATGAGTACAAACTATAATAATTGGTTTCAAGATAAAGATATATACTTCATTTACAAGGTGTTTGATGGTGTGTATCACCCGGTTATGGTTACAGTTAAGTGGCTCGCAGGCATCCTCGGCGTATTACTATTTGTACCCACCCATATTTTCAAAAAATGGCTGCTTTACGTTGCTCCGATTATTCTATTGCTCACTCATTACTTGGTACAAGACATATCGGTATATTCGGGCAACTTACTGAATCCTACTCGTGCCAAGATGGCCGAAAATGGTATGTACGTGCTCGTAATCGTGACAATTATTTTTGTTATTGGCCATATGGTTTACGACTATAGAAAAAATAAAACCTCCAGATCAGTCTAGCAGAGAAGTTCCTTAATAAATCTAAGGGATACAGATTTAACAGAATCTCCATGATACTCTTAGGTGGCTTAAGTAAGACTATTTCCCAGTATGAAAAAAGAGGGTTGATATCCAGTGTCGAAGGGGAGAGTGTGCGAATCAACATATCTTCATTAATAGATAAAGTAAATACAAAAAATATATGAAAAACTATCTAGCAGAAAAAAAATATGCATTCACATCATTGTTTATTAGTGCTTTGGTGCTAGCAATCTCGTATACGTTTTTTAAGACAAAATGCTTCTCTTCATCTTGCGGTACTGAGTTATTAGATGGATGGGTGGTCCCTTCTTTCTGGCTTGGACTGCTACTGGTGTTTATCACAAGCTTCTTTCTATTCTTTCCAGAGAGAATTTTTAAAAAGTGGTTGAAAAAGATTGCTTGGTGGTACGCCATTGTACTTTTCTTGCTAGTGGCAACCACTCCTGTACATTCATCAAATATACTGTCTCTAGATAGAAGTCAGGTTGTGCTATGGGGAATGGTTATCTTGGCTATTATCACGGTACCTTTTGTTCTTCTTAGTAAGAGGGAGGGCATTGGTGATTAGCGCGTGGTTTTTAGTTACCTGCAAGAGTGTGAATTTGTGAAAGTTAGTCTGGTAAAGTGATTGCGACGCTCTTTGTTGGTGGTGTCACGTAGTTCTGCATATCTGATATACTATTAGTACATGGTATTGCCTCAGCGTAATTTCACACCAAGTTCTTTGGGTAAGAAAAGCAAGCTTATTAATAAGTCGTTTTTGCGTTTCTTGTTTAGTTTTATTGCTGTGGTGGCTTGTGCGTTGTTTATTATTTTGTCGCTGGGCGTAAGTGGTAATGTACAATAATTAAAATGTTACGGATTACCGATCAGTATTTTTGGAATTTTGTTTTTTCTCTATTTTTCATAGTGCTTATTGTTATGGGAGCAATAATTCTCGAGACTGAGGCACGTATTCCTTTGTCTGATTTGGAACTGGTGGATTATGTTCTAATAACTTTGGCTACCTGGCGGGTGGTGAGACTTTTTGTTTATGACGCTATCACAAAGTTTTTTCGAGAGCAGTTTTGGGATTTGAAGAAGGTGGGGAGAGGGTATCAGTTGGAAAAGCCGAAGGTTGGCCCGCGGCGTACCATTGCTGATTTGCTATCTTGTCCTTGGTGTATTGGGGTGTGGGCTTCAGCTACGGTCACTTTCTTTTACTTGGTTACTCCGTATGCAGTTTTTCCGACGATCTTATTGGCGCTATCAAGTGTGGCAACTTTTCTACAGATTCTTAGTAACTTGGTTGGACATAAGGCAGAGCAGGCGAAGCTGGAGAATGAGTAGGGGAGGATGAAATGGCCGGTTCGCGCAGCGAACCGGCCATTTCTACAATAATGGATGAATTATTTTAGCAAATAATCATGCTATTCTTATAGTTATAGAATTAATTTCATACTAAGCTCTAAATTAAGATATGGATTATAAGAAAGAATTAGAAGGCGTATTCTCTGGGGAAGTGGTGACTGACGGTCTAAAGATAGAGGAATGTAGTGAAGATACTAGTTTGTTCCATATTCAGCCTGCCTGTGTGGTGATGCCAAAGAGTGTGGCGGACATCAAAGCGTTGGTCGGCTTTGCTAAAAATAATCCGGGTGTCAGTCTTACTGCGCGGGCCGCTGGGACAGACATGTCCGGGGGGCCGCTGACGGATTCGGTAGTGGTCAGCATGACAGAACACTTCAACAAAATACTGTCTGTTGACGGAGAGCAGGCTGTGACACAGCCAGGAGTCTTTTACCGAGATTTTGAAGTTGAAACTCTAAAACACGACGCGATACTGCCGTCTTATACAGCGTCAAAAGAATTAAACGCGATGGGCGGCATGGTAGCCAACAACTCCGCTGGAGAAAAATCTCTCACTTATGGAAAAACCGAAAAGTGGGTACGAGCGCTTAAGGTGGTGCTGAGTGACGGTAATGAATATGAATTCAAAAAACTATCGCGAGCAGAACTGGAAGAAAAAAAGTCACTCGATGGTTTTGAAGGAAAATTATACCGAGATATAGATTGGATTATCCACGAACAAATTGAGTTGATTAAGAATGAAAAACCGACCGTTTCCAAAAATTCTGCCGGATACAATATTTGGAATGTGTGGGATGAAGCCTCAGACACTTTCGACCTGACGCAATTGTTTGTTGGTTCGCAGGGGACGCTCGGATTAATAACTGAGATTACCTTTGGCTTAATCAAGCCCAAAAAACACGCACGTATGATGGTAATGTTTTTGCGTGAGAGCAACATGAGCGAGCTGGGGGATTTGGTAAATACAGTGCTTAAAGAAAAGCCCGAAAGTTTTGAATCATACGATGACAAAACCTTCGGTATTATGTTGCGGATTTTCCCTAAGCTACTGAAGAAGCTCGGAGGTAATCCTTTCAAGTTGATGATGGATTTTTTGCCCGAGGTAAAAATGATTCTCACTGGGGGTATTCCCAAGTTAGTTTTGATGGCCGAGTTTACTGGAGACTCTGAAGCAGAAGTGGTCGCAGCGGCAGACAGAGCCGAGGCGTCGGTGCAGGCTTCGTATAAAGTATCTACTCACGTGACCAAGTCGCAAAAAGAAGGCGAAAAATTCTGGACGATCCGCCGCGAGAGCTTTAAGTTGTTGCGCGAAAATGTCCACGGCAAACACACTGCGCCATTTATCGATGATATCTCGGTCCGTCCAGAAAGATTGCCAGAATTTTTACCAAAGCTTTACGCCATCATGGCCGATTACAAATTAGTGTTTACCATCGCTGGTCACATTGGTGACGGAAATTTTCATATTATCCCGTTGATGGATTATTCTAGACCCGATTTTATCGAGATTATCCGAGATCTTTCAAAACGAGTCTATGCTCTGGTGGGCGAGTACGGAGGGTCTATCACTGGTGAACACAACGATGGCTTGATTCGCACTCCGTTCCTAGACCAAATGTTTTCCGCCGATATGTTGCAGGTTTTTGCTGAGGTCAAAAACACCTTTGACCCCGACAGAATCTTCAATCCGCACAAAAAAGTCGATGGTGATATGGAGCTTTTGTTTGCTTCGATTAAAAAGGAGGCTAAAGATTAAGCTGTTAGTTATAAACAAAAGGAATGGGGCGTTAATGTAGTATGTAGGTAGAAATTAATTTAATTACTTGTATGGAACTTTTAGCATATTTTGATCTGCACCTGATTTATTTAGTGATTTTTTCGCTAGGTTTGTCGATTGCTGCTGGGGCAGCAATCCTCAGTAACTTACTTTTTGTTACTAGTGTTCGAGACGGGATAATTTCTAAAGATGAATTTAGAATTTTACGTCACTCTCGTGCGGTGGTGTGGGTAGGGATAATTCTGTACGTATTTTCTGGGGTAGGTCTGTTTACTCTATCGGCGGAAGCGATGCTTGGTATCGGTATCTTTTACGCCGACATGACCATTGCTACTTTAATGATAATTAATGCTTTTATTTTCCAGTATTTTTATCTGCCAAAGCTAGGAGGGTTGGTAGGGGAAACAACGATCGACCCAGCCTCGGGTGTGACTTCATCAAATCTTTCTGCCTACTTGGTGGTGAGCGAAGCGGTCTCGGTCGCGTCTTGGGTATTTATTATTTTGCATCATGCCATGTTCCGTTTCCCAGGTGACTATTCACTGGTCATGTCTGCTTATTTTCTGTTTGTGGTTTTGGTAGGGATTCTATTTTTCCTAACGACCATCAATGTTCTCACTACGAGTAATAAGCGCGTATTGAAGGGTTTTGCCCTGATTGGAATTGCACTTTCAGTAGTGTTTGGGGTATCGGCGATGGATGGTCTGCAGTCTAAAGACAAAGTGGCTCCAGTCTTAAGTACGGGAGGAGAAGCGGCTGCTGAAGTAGAGGGTGGGCCAGAAAATACTACCTACACGCTAAGAGAAGTGGCCATGCACAGTAATATTGAGGATTGTTGGGTAGCGATTGATGGTCGAGTGTACGATGCTACTCCAGCTGCCGAGAAGTACCCAGACATCTACGCTTGTGGTACCGATACAACAGAAAATTATAGAACAATCACTCCAGAGGGAGTCAGTGATCGAGTGAAATCGTACGAGATTGGTCTGCTTGGTTTTTCAGCTGACGAAGTTGCTGCCGCTAATAACAAGGAGAGCTGTTGGTTAGTGATTGACGGTCTGGTATTCGACATGACCGATGAGGCTAAGTTGCATCCAGCCGCTTTTCATTGCGGAACAGATGCTTCACAAAACTATCATCACAACCATGGCAAAGGGATTAGTGATAAGCAAATGAAGTTCTTTATAGGTGCGATTGATGATGGTGTAGTGTCGATGGAGTCAGGTAATCCAGATGAACCAGTGACTGAATTAAAACCATACGGAGAGTTGTATGTAGAAGCTGGTTCTTGGGACAATCATGAACTTATGGTTATAGTCGAAAAAGACGCTGAGAAATTACTCTTCATGGATGGCAAGACACATACCGAATTAGGCCGTATTCACGATATTGGTTTTCAGCCACACACTTCTGTCTACACTGCGGATGCTAACTACATGTTTTTGATTGCTCGTGATGGTTGGCTGACCAAGATTGATCTCAACACCCTAGAGCCGGTTAAGTCTATTAAAGTGGGTGATAGTTCTCGTGGTACCGCTCTGACCGATGACGGCAAGTACATCGCTGTCGGAAACTATATTCCTGGTAACGTGGTGATGATAGATCCAGTCACGATGGATGTACTAAAGACTATTCCGACTGTCGGCGAGATTGACGGGGAGGAGGTCGAGTCGCGGGTGGGGGCGATGGTGGAAGCTGGAGACAAAGTAATCGCAGCCTTGAAAGATTTGAATAGTGTCTGGGTGATTGATACCTCAAAGCCAGATTTTCCAGTAATTGAAAAGCATTGGAACATTGGTGAGAATGCGACCCCTCTACATGATGCCTTCCTGTCGGCTGACGGCAAATTCTACATTGTCGCTTCGATGGGTTCTAATACTGTCTGGGTGATGGATACTAATACTTGGCAACCAGTAACCGAAGTGATAACCGGAGAAACTCCACATACTGGTCCAGGAGCGACTTGGGGTGATAAGGTGTATGTGCCAGCTCTTGGTGAAGGGCTGATTACAGCGATTGATATGAATACCTGGAAGCCGGTATCATATATCAAGACATCTGGCCCGGGATTATTTATTCGCTCTTACCAGCCAGATCCAGCCTATCCTTACGTGTGGGCTGAGACTGCTTTCGGGGAATTTCATGACGAAATTTATGTAATTGATGCTCGAGTAGATGAGATCGTAAAGACTATTAGGCCAGTGCCGGGTGAAAGTTCTTGGCATCCAGAATTTACCTTGAACGGTCAGTTTGTTTATGTTGTGTCACAGACTGCCAACGAAATTGAAGTTTATGATGCCAACGAACCATTTGATTTGATTAAACGAATTGAGGCTGAGACGCCTTCAGCAGTGTCAAATGTTGGGTTGAGAATTGAAGAAAAAGGGTTGTAGCGTAACTTCCGAAAAAGCTAGCTGAGTGCTTTGTGCTTGGCTGGCTTTTTTAAATAAGTCTGTTATAGTAGCAGGCATCAGGCTCATGACAGTCGGTCCTGCAGATAGACTGCGGGATAATGCGCAAGCACCGGCCGAGGTCCAATCTATTTTAGTTTGGGGTCGAAGCCTAGGGTATGAAAATACTAAGTATTTTTCGTGCCATGGGCCTGGATATTTAATCACGTAAAACTACATAACGTGGCAATTACAAAAGCAAAAAAAGAAACAATTCTAGCGAAGTTGGAAGGAGTCCGAAATGATTCTGAATCAATCGTATTTGTGAAGTTCAATGGTATGACCGTTGCCAACACAACAGCGATGCGAGCCGACTTGCGAGAGAAGGGAGTAGGTTACTTCGTAGCCAAGAAGACACTCATGAAGCGAGCGTTTGATGGATCTTATGAAGGTGAAATGCCAACTCTGGATGGAGAAATTGCTGTCGCATACAGTGCTGACGCAATTACCCCAGCTCAACAAATCAAAGAATTTGCTGGTAAGTACAAGGATAATCTATCGATTGCAGGAGGTATTTTCCAAGGTGTTTTCAAAAACGCTGAAGAGATGACTGAAATCGCTTCTATTCCAGCTCTACCGGTTCTCCGAGGAATGTTCGTGAATGTTATTAATTCACCAATCCAAGGTTTGGTTCTAGGTTTGAACGCTATTGCAGAAAAGAAGGCGTAATTTCACTTCATCTACAACGTTGATCGGTAAAAAATACTTCACTGTACGTTCGTACAGCTCGATAATTTTTGGAACGTCTAGTAGTTAAAGCAAAATTCCACCTTTTAAAATTTGAAGATAGAAATTTATAGAAACTAACAAATTATTATGTCAGAAGATACTAAAGTAGAAGAAACTACAGAAGTAGTAGAAGAAGCAGCTGCTCCAGCAGCAGAAGTAAAGGAAGAGTCAGCAACAGGTGTTGATGAATCAGTAGAGGTGCCAGCAGAATTTGCTGCACTAGTAGAGCAGGTTGAAAAGATGTCAGTTCTAGAACTACACACACTTGTAAAGGTGCTAGAAAAGCGATTTGGTGTATCAGCATCTGCAGTAGCAGTAGCTGGACCAGCAGCCGGAGGTGACGCAGCAGAAGAGCAGTCAGAATTCACTGTAGAACTTACAGAGGCTGGCGCACAGAAGATTGCTGTTATCAAGGTTGTGAAGGAAGTGCTTGGACTAGGTCTAAAGGAAGCTAAGGAAATGGTAGACGGAGCTCCAGCTGAAGTAAAGGCAGGACTTAAGAAGGAAGATGCAGAAGAACTAAAGGCTAAGCTTGAAGAAGCTGGAGCTAAGGTTACATTGAAATAGTGTTTACACACTATGACAAAGAAAAAACGGACTTCGGTCCGTTTTTTCTTTGTGTGACCTTAGCTCCAGGGTCGGAGCGCTTCGTCCGGGGGACGAAATAGCGCGAGGCGGGGTCGCGAGCCCAGAAAATAATGACTGCAAGGAATATATTTCTGAGGACTTGTGCCGGAGCTAAAGTTACTTTGAAATAAGTTTCTCTTAAGTTAATAAAAAGGCGCGAACCTTAAGGTTCGCGCCTTTTTATTACGTCAGTTACGACATTTTCCTTAAAAGCTGTCTACAGACCCTTTGTGATATAATCGCCTCATAATCACAGTATGGCAGACCCACTTTCAATCCTGTTTGGTAGCACTGCAAGAGTAAAACTCCTCCGATTTTTCTTGTTTAATCCTTCTAAGGAATTTCTTTTTGATGATATTAGTCGTCGAGCTAAGCTGGTGCGTCGGACTGCTCGGACAGAAATTTCTGCACTTGAAAAAGCAGGTGTTATTAAGCAAAAGACCATGTACATAGAGGTGGAGGGTAAGTCAAAGAAGATGAAAGCGGTTGGCTATGTACTAAACAAGGATTTTCAGGAACTCCAAGCATTACAAACTTTTCTATTTGAAACCGCACCAATCGATGGGAAAAATTTACTAAAGCACCTACGACAAGCAGGTGTATTGGATTTTGTCGGTATTGCAGGTGTGTTTGTGCGAGACTTTGAACAACGTCTCGATGTTCTTCTTTCAATGAAGAAGTTTTCTCAGTCTAAAGTAGAAAAAGCAATCCGCTCGCTTGAGGCTGAAGTAGGGATTGAGATTCGGTTTGCTGCCATGTCTTCTGAAGATTTGATGTATAGAGTAGGGATGTACGACAAGTTAACTAGAGATTTCTTTGATTACAACCATCAGGTTCTGGTCGACAAGATTGGCGTAAAGGATGAAGTGACTTCACATACATATAGAATGTAAAATGAGCAAAAGAGCGTAAGCGACTATT
>JAGQMJ010000006.1 GCA_020428685.1 Candidatus Kaiserbacteria bacterium | reverse complement strand
AATGTTGGAAGGAGGGGAGTAGTCTATGTAAAAAGCCGGCAGGGCGAAGCCCTGCCGGCTTTTTACATTTTAGACTAAATTATTCAAATAGTTTTCAAAATCTGTCTCCTTTTTTCCTTCAGGAATTACACTTAATATCCTCAAGGTCTTGTTTGGTGTGAGTTCTGCTTGAGTGATTTTTACTCTAGAGTCTTGGTAAGTAAAGAAAGTGTCTCCAATGCCAGCAAAGGCATTAATCGTTCGCCAGATATTCTTGGCATCTTTTCCCGACGGTAGTTTTTTTGGATCGATGTTTAGTTCACTATCACTTTTTGATAGTCGGTGGCAGTAGGTGGCGAGTTCGTGTTCTTGGTCTTGGGGTAGGATTTCTCCATCAACCCAAGTTGGGATTACTTCAGCCAAAAGCGCTCCGCCCATTTTGGCTAAAGCTATGTCTAATTCGGGGCCGGACACGGGCCAATTCTCGTCGCTGATTGGCATGTGCATCTGGTCGAGAATTGGCCCGTGATCCATCTCTTCGTCCATCAGCATAATAGTCACTCCGATATCATCTCGAAGATTATCTCTGATGGCTGTACGGATAGGGCTAGCACCTCGTAGCTTTGGCAGCATAGACGGATGGACATTTATCACCCCGTGCTTCGGTGTGTCTAGAATCCATTTTGGCAAAATAAAATTGTAGGCCACCACCACAAATAAATCCCAATCTTGTGAAAGAAGTTCTGAGAATTCATCTTTATTCTTGTATGAGTGTGGTTGAAAAACAGAAATTTCTGAATCTTTGGCCCAGACTTTGGCTGGTGGAGGGGTGAGAATTTGCTTCCTTCCGGTGGGTCTATCAGGATTACAGACAATCAACTCCGGAATCAATCCACTGAGTTTCAACTCTTCCAAAACCGGAACGGCCAATGGCTCTCCGCCAAAGAAGGCAAATTTTAATGGCTTGCTCATAACTCCTCAGCTAAAGGCTTGTCTTCTTTCTGCCAGGTTTTTTCTGCTCTATCAATGAAAAGCGTGCCATCCAAGTGGTCACATTCGTGCTGCATGATTTGGGCTAGTAGTCCGCCTCCGCCTCGAGTGTATGAATTGCCGTTTTCGTCTAGAGCCTGAATGGTCACATTTCTGTGGCGGGACACTACTCCATAGGTATCAGGGACAGATAGACATCCTTCACCCACCTCATGAGTTTTCTTAGAAACTTTAATAATTTTTGGATTGATAGCAACTAGAGTCGGAATCGCTCCTTCTCGGTCTTTGTTTTGGTCATCAATCAAAAACATTCTTTTGGCCACTCCGACTTGAGGTGCTGCTATAGCTACAGCAGCATAGCCATCTACTTCGTAGGTTTTTATGGCTGCTCGCATACCTTTCAGTATTTTGGCTACAGTACCATCGGCAAATTCTTCAGGAGTAATTTCCTCTGCGATAGTGTGTAGGGCAGGGTGGTTTTGTGGGACTAACTTATTCATAATCTGTACTATACCGAATGATTACAAAAAATAAAGGGTTTTTAGTGAGTTAGACTATGCGTTCGGGGTTGATCTCTACTTTTACGTATGGAGGTAGACAGCGGGCTAGTTTGATAACCTGCTCATGATTGGTTGTGTCTGAGGTCGGGATTCTGATGAGACCATGACGCAAAGTTTTTTCTTTAGTAGAGTTCGGGTTGTTGTAGTACTGCACGTTCTGACTCTCTAGAATCTTCAAAATTGGCTTTTCAAGCTCGTGAACAGAGATGTGGGTGCCAATCCAAGTCAGCAGTATGAAAGTGCTGTAGGGAGGATATTGAAGCATTTTACGCAGGGCAATTTCATCATCATAAAATCGTTCCACTGCACCTCTGGTTGCATGTATCATCAGGTTGTCTGTCTCGGTACGAGTCTGTACTATCACCTCCTTGGTGGTGCATTCACGCAAGCGAAGAAGGAGTCTAAAGAGGGATTCGTCGGCTCGCCAGGTCGGAATGGCTCTGGTGGCATCGAGAGAAATAATAGCGCTGACATCTACGCCGTGATTTAGGAAAGGTAGCGCAACTTGTGTTCCGATTAAGACCCCAGAGCGTTTCGCAAAGAAATTCTCGGCGATTTTTTGAGCTTGCTTTGGTGTGGCGGCGGTGAGGTTGTCCATGATGGTTACATCGCAGTTTGGCATTCGGTTTTGCCATTCATCATAGACATGCTGGATACCAATTCCTTTTTCTCGCAGTCTCCAAGAGCCACAATGTCCACAAACATCGGCGGCTTTGATTCTGTGTCCAGAAGTGCTGGAAACAAACCATCTTTGTTCCTCACCGTTCTTTTGAGTGCGCATCAATGAGTATGGGGTGTTTGAGTCTGGACAGCGGAAGATGAAGCCACAGTCGATACAGGCGACAACGGGCGCGAGGCCACGACGGGCAGCATAAAAAAAGACGTGGCCTCGCGCCTCTAGCGCACGTTCAACCGTCACCACTAATTCATTTGAAAACAGCTGAAAAGGAGATTCGGATTTGGGCTTATCTTTCTGAGTGATGATGGTGAGTGGAGCTGAAAAAGCCATTCGCTTTGCTTCTTCACCATAGGTCAGGTAATACTCTTCGCGGCGACGCGCTTCGTCTTCGGTGCGCGGGACAGTGTCACCAAGTAATATAGACCGGCCAGATACACGAGCGTAGGTGAGAAGTGCGTCACGATGGTCTATGTATGGTCTTTGACGAGTTACGTAATGCCCACTGGCTGACTGTTCGATAATGATATTGATTAAGTCTACTCGTTCAAAGTAAGCAAAAGCTGGAGTGGTGATGATGAGTTTGGCGGTGGTGGTGTCTGCTAATTTTTGCAGTGCAGAATCTCTTTGTTTCTTGGTTTGGGTAGGAGAGAAGATAATCAGTCTTTCTTCGATACCTTGGCTGAGCTTTTTGACTGCGTATTCAATATCGACCGCTGTCGGCACGACAAACAAGACCGAGCCGCGATGGGCAAAAGTGCTGCGTATCTGACTCTGGTAAATTAAAAATCTTTCATCGGAACGTGCTGTCAGGAGCTGGGGTGTGGTTTCTTCATTATGGATACCAGTTTGAAGGGCAGGATATTTCCGAGTTCCGTTCCTCACGTCCGCTGGCAAAAGGCTATACAAAATCGACCCGATAGACGCCGGATAAACCTTGGCTAGTTCAGTGGCGGTGTTTCTAATGCTTTCCGGCAATACGACTGGGTCAGGTTGCAAGGGGAGTTTGCGTAGTGAAAAAGTGGCTGCTTTAAGGGCAGTCTTGGTGCTGCTGACGGATTTTGTGTCGGTTACAATGGCAGACTGCTTTTTACCTCTGATAGGCACCTCGATAAAGCTGCCGATTTTGTATTCCTGTGTAGAATAATATGAAAGTGATTCAAGCTGGGTGCCGCGAATGAGGGGTGTGACTTGAATAACAAACATGGTAGTTGATTATAGCAAAGCCGGCTGAGTTGGCTTCTTGCCAACTCAGCCGGCGTATTGCCCACCTCGGATATCTGGTTCATCATCTCCTTAATTCGCCTTTACCATGGTCACGGTAAAAGCAAAAAACCCCGCGCCAAGGCGCGGGGTTTTTAGCTGTTCGTTAGAACTCGTCTAGGTATGAGATTCTGGCGCCGAGCGAAGCGAGGCGCTCAACTAATTTTTCGTAACCTCGGTTGATACTGTAGATGTTGCGCAGTACAGATTCGCCCGAAGCAGCCAACATCCCAATAAGCAGAATTGTAGCTGGGCGAAGGGCTGGTGGGCAGATTAGTTCATTGCCACGTAGTTTGGTCGGGCCGTTTATATAGATTCGGTGTGGGTCTGCCAAGACAGTCTCAGCTCCCAACTTGTCTAACTCAGTAAAATAAATAGCTCGCTTTTCATAAACCCAATCATGAATCAGTGTTTGCCCCTCAGCCTGAGTGGCAATAACAGCGAAGAAGGGAAGATTGTCGATGTTGAGTCCAGGATAAACAGACGGATGGATTTTCTCATGCAGCGCTTTTAGTTTTGATGGTTTGGTGGTGATGTCTACTAGTTTGGTGACACCGTTGTGACTCAGGTACGGCTTACTTTTTTTATACTTAAAGCCCATTTTCTCAAGCTTGAGGAGTTCTAGTTCAAGGAACTCAATCGGACAGCGAGTGATAGTAATGCTTGATCCTGTCACTATGGAAGCAGCCAAGAAAAACATACTGTCTGTAGGGTCTTCGGAAAGGGTGTAGGCTATGTTTTGATTGATGTCGCCGATTCCGGTGACGGTAAGGGTAGTGGTACCAACACCAGTAATAGTGACTCCGAGTTTTTGTAAGAACGTACAAACCTCTTGCACCATGTAGTTGGCTGAAGCGTACTTTATGACTGTGGTGTCGGTGCGACCAGCGGCAGCAAAAAGAGCGTTCTCGGTCACTGTGTCACCTGATTCGTATAGAATAATTTCTTGGGGTCGCTTAGTTTGACACTTGACCACAAAGGCCTCGTCGGTGGTTTTGATGTCAACACCAAAATGCTCAAGCGCAAAAAAGTGAGGCTTCACGGTACGGCTACCTAGCTTGCAGCCACCAGATTGTGGAAGTGAAAATGATTCTAGATGGTGAATCAATGGGCCTATAAACATGACGATACTTCTCGTCTTTCTAGCAGCAACTTCGTCAATCTTTTTTAAATCGAATTTTTTAGGTGGGGTAATGACTACAGTGTTGTCGTGCCAGTCCACTTTTACGCCAATACTTTCAAGGACTTCGATAATACGATGTACTTCCTCAATACGAGGCATACTGTGGAGAGTAGTAGTGCCTTTGTTTAGAAGTGAGGCACAGAGTAGTCCAACTGCTCCGTTCTTGGATGTGTTGGTTTCGATTGAGCCGGATAGCTTTTTGCCACCCTCAATGGTGACGTTGACGGTCCCTGGTGAAAGAGTAATGAGGTTTTTGCCGAGGGCTTTGCTGATTTTCTTTAGCATGTCTGCACTGACGTTTTGACCACCAGCTTCAATGCGGGCGATGGCGCTCTGAGTAGTACCGATTTTTTTGGCTAAGGCTGCTTGTGTCATGCCGAGAGTTTCTCGCACGTCGGCAATGCGGGTTCCAATGTGATTATCCATATAAAATGTAGTATAGCATATATGCTATGTACCGAGTGAAAAGAATGTGAATATATAAAAACGGCCGTTCGCATCGCGAACGGCCGCAGGTTGTAGACTGCCCGAAATTAGGCAGTCTTTTTCTTGCGGCGGGTGAAACCCGCCAAACCGACGCCGGCCAGACTCGCCAGCGCGAGCGTACCCGGTTCGGGGACGCGGTTCACGCGGACGTTGTCGATGCCGAGGACGCTGTCGAGGTTGTTGTCGCCACCATTGGTTGACGACAACATCAGCTTCACGTTGCCACTTGTGGTCATGGTGAAGCTGTGCGTGGTCCAGCCGGACAGACCGTAGCTGCCCACAGTGCCGACACTGCCGAGCAGGCCGCTCAAGATGGTAGTATTGCCACTGACCATTTTGAGCCAGAACAGACCTTTGTCATTGAACGGCGGGTAGTCCTTCGAGTCGTAGAAAGAGTCAAGCAGCAGGACGTCGCCGATACCGACCGTGAACGCGCTCGACCAGATGCTGGTAGCCGGCTTATTGGCCTGCAAAATAGCAAACTGGTTGCCGTCAGTTGCGTACATACTGACGGGCGTACTACCATTGCTGGCCGTATAGCTCGAGACGACGCTGGCCAGGTTGTTGTTGGTGTCCCAGGAAGTGAAGCCACTTTCGAAGCTGCCGTTCGGGATCAGGCCGGCGTGAGCCAGGCTGGCGAACAGGAACGCACAAATGGCGATGAAGGTATTCTTCATATTTGAATCTCCAGTTGTTGCAAGAAATGTAAGGTACTGCTAGTCGTTGGGGGCATTATTCCTTATGACGAAAACCAGCGGGAAGGGTAATACAGATTGTGTCTTTTGTCAAATTCCGGGTGGTGCGCGACTTGGTTTTTAGGGAGCTTTGCGACCATAAAAACGGGAGCTCACAGAGCAGTCTGTTTTCTGGCACCTTTTCTTTTTGCTCTACCCTGATACTATGAGCAGACTTAAATTATGTTTGGTAACTGGACTCCAAAAGTAGGTATTGATCTTGGTACAACCAACATCTTGGTTTTTGTGCCTGGGCAAGGAATTGTTCTCAATGAGCCGTCAGTGGTCGCTGTTTCTGATGACAATAAAGTGCTAGCAGTTGGTTCTGAGGCCAAGATGATGATTGGCCGTACTCCTGAGAGTATTCGCGCTTACCGTCCGATGAAGGATGGAGTGATTGCCGACTACCGCGTGACAGAAGCAATGCTACGCTACTTCTTGCGCAAGTCGATGAGTAAGTACCATTTGTTTCGGCCAGACGTAATGGTGTCGGTGCCAGCTGGCGTGACTTCGACCGAAAGACGAGCGGTGGTAGAAGCAGCAATGAAAGCTGGAGCCAGAAACGCCTTTGTGGTTAAGGAGCCCATTTTGGCTGCTATTGG
The DNA here is from genome assembly GCA_020428685.1 of Candidatus Kaiserbacteria bacterium. Lineage (GTDB taxonomy): Bacteria > Patescibacteriota > Minisyncoccia > Phycocordibacterales > UBA918 > OLB19. The sequence continues at coordinate 34,860 of JAGQMJ010000006.1, read as the reverse complement.
AGCTGGTGTACCTATCTATGAGCCGCAAGGTCACATGATTGTAGATATCGGTGGTGGAACGATTGATGCGGCTGTTATTTCACTTGGGGGCATTGTGGCCGCCAACTCAGTGAAATGCGCTGGTAACCGTATCGACGCCGCTATTATTGATTACGTCAAAAAGACCCGCAATCTAGCCATCGGCGAAAAAACAGCTGAAGAGATAAAGATTACAGTCGGCTCGGCTTTACCGCTTGAAGAAGAATTGACTATGGAAATAAAAGGTCGTGATGTTTTGTCTGGTTTGCCACGTACGACAGAAATCAAAAGTAATGAAGTCGTTAAGGCAATCGGAAAAGAATTGAGGGAAATGATAAAAGCCATTAAGGATGTGTTTCAGAATACTCCACCAGAATTGGCGGCGGATATCATCGACGGTGGTGTCATCATGACTGGTGGTACATCACAGCTCCGCAATTTCCCAGAACTTATCCGCCGCCGTACAGGTGTAAAGGCAATGGTGGCTGATCAAGCGCTATTTTGCGTTGCAAAAGGAACTGGTATTGCGCTTGAGCATATTGATGTCTACAAGCGAGCCGTAATGTCTAAGCGCTAGGCATCGCACTAATTTATAGGGGATTGCCTACTTTTTTATACTACAGGTGAGTTACTATATAAGTAATGAATGAAGGGATTCCCAAGCAATTCTCTACACCAGAGGAGGAAATTATTTTTCTACGTCAACAGATAGCTGAACGTGAGCGTGAGATGTTGAGTCGCACTCCCGAGTTAGACAAGGCTGATGTTGAAACTCTTGGTCGAGAACAGATTAAGGAGTATGTCAGTTTTACTCCCAAGGTTATTCTTAGTCCTGAGTACGAGCTTAGTGGTAAAGATCTGGCAGATTCTGTCGAGATGGTTTCTGTTGCTCACGACCCGGTTGAAGAAGTGATGCAGATTGCTTTGGAGCAAGGAATCAGAAATGCGCTTAGCGTTTTGGATAAGACCAATAATGCTTACGTGATTGACGAGGTTCATCGGCGCTTAATAGAGCATATCCAGACTGGTGTTCAGGTAGCTGATCTGAAAGAAGGGGTGCCGCCTTGGCATGTTTTGCATATGACTCTCTACGAGATAACTCTACCAGCCCAAAATGCAAACGGCGGAAAAGAATTCCAGTTGTCTGAGTTGGTCGGTATGATGGAGCAGCTGCTGGCAGGCTTGAGAACTATCGGCTCAGCCAAGGAGGGGAATCATTTTGTGATAGAGATTGCTGTAGCTGACAAAAGTGACGACATTATTTTTTACGTAGCAGTGCCAAATGAATTCAAGGCTTTATTTGAAAAACAGACCTTGTCTCTTTTTCCAAACGCAGTTTTAACTGAGCAGATTCACGACTACAATATTTACGTAGACGGCGGACATACCTTGGTGGCTGATGTGGTTTTGAAAAAGCATCCTATTTATCCAATCAAAACCCATGAAGATTTTTCTTCAGATCCACTAGCGATTATTTTGAATGCTTTTTCAAAAATTGAGCGAGAAGGGGGTGGTGCAGCAGTTCAGTATGTTATCAGACACCCGAGTAAGAATTACGGCAAAATTTACGGTGGCATCATCAAAGATGTAGAAAAGGGTTTAAAGCCGAGTGAAGCCATATCACGCAGTACTATTACAGGAGAAATGATGGCGACTGTAAGTGATTTATTTTTTACTAAAAAGAAGACCGATGAGCCAGAAAAGCCTAAAGAAATAAATACAGAAGCAGTTGAACAATTTAAAAAGAAAACAGCTTCACAGATATTAGAGGTCAATTTGCGGGTAGTGGTTTCGGCTAGTTTGCAGCTTCGAGCAGAACAGATTTTGAAAGAACTTGAATCAACTTTCAATCAGTTTGATTCGATAGAGGGTAATCAAATCACTTTCAAAAACCAGTCTGGTATTCATCTTCGTCATGCACAGAGAGCATTTTCATTTAGACAATTTTCTCCTAAAACTGTCTTGCCTCTTTCTACCAAGGAGCTGGCGACGCTGATTCATTTGCCTGGCGACGGGCTTTCTTCTGCGCCGCAGTTCAAGCAGTCTTATGCCAATACCGCGCCAGCTCCAACCGAAATGCCGACTTCGGGCACTCTCTTGGGTATCAACAAACACCGCAATGTAGAAAAGGAGATATTTGTGACTGACGAAGACCGGCTACGCCACTTCTACATCATCGGACAGACTGGTACAGGAAAGACTACTCTAATGAAAAATATGATAGTGCAGGATATCTTGCGCGGTGATGGTGTGTGTATGATTGATCCTCATGGTACTGACATCGAGGATGTGCTTGGGGCTGTGCCGCCAGAGCGAGAGCAGGATATTATCTATTTTGATCCGTCACGAATGGATAGGGTGGTCGGTCTCAATATGCTCGAGTATGATTATTCCAAGCCTGAGCAAAAGACTTTTGTGGTCAATGAGCTATTCTCTATCTTCCAAAAACTTTATGGCGCCAACCCAGAATCAATGGGGCCAATGTTTGAGCAGTATTTCCGTAATGCCACCATGTTGGTGATGGAGGATCCAGATAGTGGTAATACCTTGATGGATATTGGGCGAGTGATGGTTGACGCTAGGTATCGCAAGTACAAGCTTGATCGAGCCAAAAATCCAGTCGTGGTGCAGTTTTGGCAGGAGATCGCCACCAAAGCCGGAGGCGAAGCGTCGCTCGAAAATATAGTGCCTTATATCGTTTCAAAGTTCGACGTCTTTACCGCCAACGATTACATGCGACCGATTATTGGTCAGCAGCATTCCGCTTTTGATTTCCGAAAAGTGATGGATGAGAAGAAGATTCTGTTGGTAAATCTCGCGAAGGGGCGACTGGGAGAAATAAACTCCAATCTCATCGGAATGATTTTTGTCGGTAAAATTTTGATGGCGGCACTGTCGCGAGTAGATGATCCGACTAAGGGATTTGCCCCTTTCTATTTGCATATGGATGAGTTCCAAAACGTATCTACGAATTCTATCTCGGCCATTCTTTCTGAGGCTCGTAAGTACAAGCTCGGTCTAACTATTGCTCACCAGTTCATTGCCCAGCTCCAGCCCGATATTAAAGATGCTGTCTTTGGTAACGTCGGCTCGATGGCTGCTTTCCGAGTTGGTCCTGAAGATGGACAGTTCTTGGAGCAACAATTCCTGCCAACTTTTCACGCTAGCGACTTGATGAATGTGCCAAATCGAAATGCCTTCTTGCGAGTGCTGGCCAACGGTACACCGACTCCACCATTTTCTATTGCAACGATGGCTCCAGCCCAAGTTGATTTGGCTCGAGTACAGATGTTGATTGAGCAAAGTTATTCTCGACACGGACGTGACAGGACAGAAGTTGAGGCAGAGATTAGTCGTCGTTATGCAAAGCCAGCTCCACCTGTTCCAAGAGCGCCACAATTAGGATAGAATAGTTTTAATATGGTTCCTTCAGACTTCGAAAAAGATGTTGATATTTTTGGCCCTCAGGCGGGAGTAGAAAATTTTGAGTCTAAGTTGACTGAAATTGATATCGATTCTATCGAGGGTCAAAAGCAATTTTTAGAAGCTCTTCAGGATGTTTATGCGGAAGCGATGGACTATGAACAGTTTGCCTTAGCCGACCGCTATCAAAAACTAGACACACCCAGTCAGGCTGGTAGTCAGGTCTTTGATCAATTATCTGAAGATCTGTCCAGGGCTAAGGAAATAGTTAAAAACTGTTGCGAAGTATTGATACCAGCTGGAGAAATGATTCCAGATGAAAGTTTTGAAGAGCTGCAGGCACTCTACAATCAAATGCTATCGGTAAGAAATCTGCTGATAGCGGCTTATGGAGCTGACTATGAAAGGGTTTCTAAGGCAGAGAAGGAGTGTGCAACATCAGATTTTTCACCAGCTGATTCTGCTGACGTTGCCCCCGATTACAAGGCTGTGCTGGAAGAGGTTCAGAGTATTGAAAAAGTAGAGGCTCAATTGGAAGTGGTAAGACACGCTGCAGATGTTGTGACTAAATCATCTCAAGCGATTGATTCTGACATTAAAGTTTTATTTAAAGATAGAGAGTTATCGTCTGATATAAAGGTTGGTTTGGCAGAGCTGGCTGAAAGTATGTCTAGGATAGGACAAATCAATAAAGATTTGTCTGAGTTTGTGATAAATACTGATGACTTGCTAGCTTCTGAAGATACTCTCAGTAAGCTGTCTCAATCAATCGCCGAGGCAGAAAAGAATATAGAGTCAATCGAGAATTATCTGAATAGCAAGATTACATTAGAGTCTAAATCGGCCGAAGCTCCAGCTGTGCTGACTGAGGAGGTGGCACAGCCTGAAGAAAAGCGTTTGCCGACAGAATTAGAAGTTTCGACACTAATGAAAGTTCTTTACGGCAACCAGTTCTATTCAGAAGATGAAAGAAGGCAGGTATTGGATTTGAAAAATTCATATGACTCGGCCTTAAAGAACGGTATGACCGAAGAAGAGATTATTTCTCGCTATGAGTCTCTCAAAACAGCGATCGAGGTTTTAAAAAACGCTCCAAAAGTAAAAGATATTCAACGCAGAGCAGCTTTGATTGTCGAAAAAATTTCCTTTGGTTCTGATAGAAAAACAAATCTGCCCGAGCTGGCTGAAGATTTACTTAGTAAGATTGACTCGCTTGCAACGGCGACCAGTCTTAATGAAAGAAAACTATTTGAAACCTATCAAAAGTTGGAGCGTCTGGCTTTTAGTAACGAAAGTCAGTGGCAGATGATATGTGGTTTACCAATACCTGAAGCTGGACCAGGCGGAGTCGCAGCTGCTCACAAGCTCAGAGAGCGCCTGATGGTCGAAAGAGACAAGCATCCACTTTTTCGCCAGTTTCCAGAGAAGAAAGTTTTGCTCGATAAGTTGGTACGCAGACTCGCAAATGTTCCTAAGTCTGGCCTTAGTAGAGGGCAAGATTTGCCTGAGATCTTCCACCTAGCAAGAGCGATTGATGTGATGGAGAGTGTTGATGGTGAGCAGGCTAAGGATGTTTTTGTAACAGAAGTAGAAAATGAAGGGGAAGATGTATGGGGAATTTCTGGCTCACACCGACATGCCGAAATGTCTATTTCATTTGATGATGGTGAGGGTGATGTGGCTATAACTGTCGCTGGAAAGGCTGAGGATTACATCCATCATTCACCCTTTGTAACCCCGATAGATGATTTCATTCCAGAAATTGAGTCTACAACTCCTTCTATGGTTGTGCCAGAGGATATTCCTGAGGCTGAGAAATCTGCTCTCGGTGTGGTAGAAGCTAAGGATAGTATCAATAACGTTGTGCCTCGAGTGCAAAGTAGGAGAGAAAGTAAGGTTTCCTCAGATAAGAATTCACTGGTAGTAAAGTATCTTGCTGAAGAGAGGTATCAAAGTTTCATTGTAGAGCATTTTGAATCTGTTAGTGCATTTGAGCGTGCTCTGCAGACCTTGGTGGCTGAGAAAGATGCCAAGGCAGTAGATTATTTTGAAAGAGTGCTGGGCGATGTGAAGGCTAGTACTTTTGATTTCTTGCGACTCAAGACTGTGGGGGAAATTGAAGAATTAGCTTCGTTGCCACACAAAGAAATCAAAGCTGTGCTTGGAGTTGAAAACATCAAATACGAATCCTTTTTAGATTGGATGGATTTTCTCGGTGAGTTAAGACAAGATTTTGATGTAGATGAAAATATGGTGTTTGAAGAATTTTTTGCTCGAGGTGTTATCGAAGCTGAAATGTACTTTGCGGCTGAAGCGAGTGGTGCGTAATTCACAGTTTTGTTTCCAAAATTATCAGAGTATTTTTTAAAGAGTGTTATTATAAAAACATATGGCGAACGACAGTTCTTTGGGGGGTGCCAGCAATGGTAACTTTGATCTTGATTCACAAGCTGGGGTTGCACACCTTCTGGCTTCTGTTCGTGCTAGCTCAATATCAGCTGAACAAAAAAACGAATTAAGAGATTTGATATTTTCATATGCAAATGGTGGTAAAGACCAGTCTGTTCGAATTACTCTTGAACAAAAAATTGCTAGCTACAATGTCGTGCCGGTTGCATCACTCGTTACAAAAAAAGCTGCTCCCAAGCAGGTGCTTGATTTTGGAACTTCACGCCCATCACCTACTTTCCCCAGCTCTTTTTCAAAGACTCAGGTACCAGTAAAAGAAGTTGCTCCGATAGCAAAACCACCAGTACCACCAACACCGGCGGCTCCAGTCGTTCAACCTCCGGTTGTTTCGGTTCCAGCGCCGCAGTCAGCACCAGCAGAGGTTTTAAATAATGTCCCTCCGGTCCAGCCGTCTCAGACACCGACTGCACCACAAGCTGCCGCTCCTATCGCGGCACCAGTAGCTGCTCCGGCGCCACAGCCAGCCGAACCACAAATCCCGACTCCAGCAGAAGTGGTTCCTCAGCCAGCGCAAGCATCTCAACCAGCTCCACAGCCAGTACAAGCTGCAGAGCCAGCAGCGGAACAATACGACGCGAGCGCAGCTCTACAGCGTATCCGTGAAATTAAGTCACTGGTTAATGATAAGGTAGGTAATCCAGTAAACTTGGTTGATATTGATAACGAGGTTGGCCGGGAGTACATGGGTGCACTACTGGACGCTATGAAAAAGCTAAATAGTGGTTCTTCTGCTATTTCAGCTATGAAGCGTCTGGAGACTTCTTACTTGGCTGTCGAAAAAACAATCGCTGCTCATAATGGTCGACCAAAGGAAGTAGTGGCAGAAGCTCCGGTAGTTCCTCCTAAAGAAGTAAAAGTGGCAGATGTTGTAGTAGAAGCACCGGTGAATACTGAGCCAGCTGTTTCGGTTAAGGCAGAAGTTGTACCATCACGAATTCCTGTCGCTCCCCAAGCTCCCGTAGTGCCAAAGCCTATTGCGCCTGAAGTTGTACAGCCGCAACAACCCCTTAATGTTGAATTGACAAAAGCACCAGTGAAGCCAGAACCGGTCGCTCCGCTTTCCGAAAGCCCAGTAGTGCCAGCTCAAACTAATCCTCAGGATAGATTTGGTGGATCTGCTCAAACACCGATTCAAAAAGAATCACCGAAGTCTGATTTCGCTTGGAGAGATGCTGCTTCTGTAAAAGCGGCCACTGATGCGATAAAAGCAGTGGAGGATTCTGAAGTTGAATCTGCCTGGGGCAATGAGGCACCAAAGCCGCCTGCCGAAACTCCAAAAACTCCGGTGAACACTAATCACGTTTCTTCGCTTGCTGAGGCACTAGAAAAACCAAAAAGCATCAATGACGTTCCAAAGCCGTCGTCAATTGAAACTTCGTCTGTAGCTGGAGATAATTTATTTACTAAAGAGGTGGATGAAGGTCTTGAGCAGCTATTGGTAGAATGGGTTTTGTTTAAAAAGAGTGGTTTGTTTGGAACTGGGCCAAGGGGGCGTGAACATCCATTATTTAAGAAATTGTCTGGTTTGCAGATTCCGTTACTCCTAGCAGGTCGCTTTGAAGGAGCAACTCAAGAAATAAAGCAAAGTATTACTGATTACATGAACGGTTGGCGTTACGAGCAGGGAATTATCTACAACCAAGGAGAAACTTTTGAACACTACCTAAGAAGAGTAATTCGACACATACTTGATTTGCAAAAATAGCCATGCGTATCATAATGTCTAACTATGGACAATTATCACCACGCATTACTTGTAAGACATAGTCCGGTTACTGAGTTTGACATTAAGTCCGCTGGTTTTGTTGATGTGCAACAAGACTCGTATTTTGAAAAATTTGGTATTAATGACGCTCGAGAGTTGGTTGCAGCAGCAAACAATCTTCCAGCAACCGGAGACGTACAAAACTTAGCAGTGAGAGCTGATTTCATTACTCTTGAAGCCCAAAATGCTCTGCTAAAAATTTTAGAAGAGCCTCCTGCGACTACAAGGATTATCTTTGTTGTACCTACGGCATTTCAGGTTTTGCCGACACTGATGTCACGCTTTTCAGTTTTTAGTGGTAAATCTTCGTTGGAAGAATCAACGGAAGCTTTCAAAGTATTTTTGACAAGTTCTTATGCGGAAAGGATTCAGGCGGTAGAAGTAGCGGCTAAGAAGAAAGATGTGGGATGGCAACAGTCGATAAAACAAGGATTGCTCAATTATGTATCGACAAAGAAGAGTGACAATCTGCGAGAGCTAGAGTACATCGCTAGTCATCTTTTAACTCGAGGTGCGTCCAATAAGTTTTTGCTCGAACATCTAGCGTTAACCTTACCGGTTAGTGGCTGATGTGAAAAAGTGTTAAACTGCAATTATAATTTGAATATAGTTATGGAAATTGATATCAATAAAAAATTACATGAAGTAAAGGAGTGGCTACAAAAAGAATATTCAGGTATTCGTACTGGTCAGGCTAGTCCGGGTTTACTCGATAGTGTAAAGGTGGAGAGTTACGGATCTCGTATGCCTCTAAATCAGATAGGAAACGTTAGTGTGGAAGACGCGCGTACTTTACGTATTTCTCCTTGGGATGCCTCACAAATATCAGCAATTGAACAGTCTATCAGAGAGGCAGATCTGGGTATCTCTTTGGTCACTGATTCTTCAGGACTAAGAGCGATTTTTCCAGAGCTTACGTCAGAGCGAAGAACTCAGCTTTTGAAGTTGGCTAAGACAAAGCTGGAAGACGGTAGGATTTCTGTACGAGCGGTTCGGGATGAAGCGATGAAGTCTATCGATAAATCTGAAAAAGATGGAGACATCAGCGAAGACGAAAAGTTCACCAAGAAAGAAAAGGTGCAGTCAGAAATTGATGCTACCAACAAAGCACTAGAAGATTTATTTTACAAAAAAGAATCAGAGCTTAATAAATAATTATGTCGATAATACTGTTTCTCTTAGTTTTATTCGTATTGGTCTTGGTTCATGAATGGGGTCACTTTATAGTGGCAAAAAAGACTGGTATGAGAGTGGATGAATTTGGGATTGGTTTTCCACCCAAGTTGTTCAGTGTAAAAAAGGGAGAAACAGAATACACATTTAACGCTTTGCCGATTGGTGGATTTGTAAGAATCTGGGGAGAAAATGGCGATGAACAGTCTTCGACTACTGAGGGTGGCCAGGTAGAGGCTGTAGACTACAGCCGCTCTTTTAGTCATCGGCCTAAGTGGGCGCAGGCTCTGGTTTTGATCGCTGGAGTGACGATGAATATTCTATTTGCGTGGTTCTTATTCAGTCTGACCTATATGATAGGAGTGCCGACTGCAGTAGATGAAGCGGTAGCAACTGATTCTGCCGAGCTGTATATTGCTGGAGTTTTGCCGGATAGTCCTGCATCAGAAATCCCGATTGGTTCAATAATACAAAGTATCACAAGCTTGGATATCACTATTGATAGTCCGACTCCGTCTGAGTTTAGTGATTTGGTGAGTGAGACAGCCCCAGCTCCGCTCAGTGTTACATATGTCAGTGGCGGCGAAGAGGCAGTGGTAGAAATTACTCCGGTTCAAGGTTTGGTGGAAGGGGAGGAAGATAAATACATTGTCGGAGCCTCACTGTCTTTAGTTGAGATTGAAAGTAAGTCATTTTTAGTGGCGATTTCTGATGGCGCAAAATCTACTTGGAATGGCCTGGCTGGTATTACAGTTGGTTTATCTACTTTGATTGGTCAATCATTTTCTGGTGACGCTGATTTTTCTCAGGTAGCCGGTCCGATCGGTATAGTGGGAATGGTGGGTGATGCTGCGTCATTTGGTATTACGGCATTACTGACTTTTACAGCTATTATTTCTTTAAACTTGGCAGTGATTAACCTTTTGCCTTTTCCAGCGTTGGATGGCGGCCGGTTAGTTTTTGTGGCGATTGAAGCTGTAACCGGCCGCCAGATACCTCCAGTATGGGCTGGCCGCGTCAACTTGGCTGGTTTCGCGCTATTGATGATTCTGATGATTGCTGTAACTTACAACGATATTATTCGCTTATTTTAATTTCTGATTTATGAGACAGTCTAGATTGCTTACAAAAACAAAAAAGGAAGCGCCGTCTGATGAGGTGGCAAAGAATGCGCAACTTTTGATACAGGCGGGTTACATTTATAAGAACATGGCTGGTGCCTACTCGTTTTTGCCACTTGGCCTTCGGGTGATTGAAAAAATCAACAACATCATCCGTGAAGAAATGAATTCAATTGGAGGTCAGGAAATGTACATGCCGAGTCTTCAGGAGGATAGATTGTGGAAGCTGACAGACCGTTGGAGTGATGAAAATGTAGATGTTTGGTTTAAATCAGAACTGCAAGCTGGAGGCCAAGTTGGCTTTGGTTGGACCCATGAGGAAGTGGTGACAGATATCATGCGTCAATATGTTTCTTCGTATAAAGATTTACCTTTTTCAGCGTACCAAATACAAACAAAATTCCGTAACGAAGTGCGAGCCAAAAGTGGAATCATGCGTACTCGTGAATTTTGGATGAAAGACTTGTATTCATTTTGTGCTACCCAAGAACAGCATGATGAGTTCTATGAAGCGGCGGCAAAAGCTTACGAAAGAATATTTGACCGGATTGGAATCGGTGAAAAGACCTACAAAACATTCGCTTCAGGTGGAGCGTTTAGTAAGTTTAGTCATGAGTATCAGACGCTAGCAGAAGCTGGCGAGGATATTGTTTATGTTAATGAAAAGAAGGGGATTGCTATCAATGAAGAAGTGCTTGGAGAGGCAGATTTATCTGAGCTTGGTGTGACTAGAGAAGAGTTAGTTGAGGCAAAGAGTATTGAGGTTGGTAACATCTTCTCACTTGGTACAAAGTTCTCAGAAGCAATTGGTCTCACTTTTAAAGATGAAAAGGGAGAGAATCGGCCAGTAATTATGGGTTCGTATGGAATTGGGCCAGCTCGGTCTATGGGAACGGTTGTTGATTTGCTCTCGGACGAAAAGGGCATTGTTTGGCCTGAATCCATTGCGCCATTTAGGGTACATTTGGTAGCTTTAAATACCGATGATCAGGAAGTGAAAGATTGGGCTGATGGTATTTATACTGTTTTGCAGAAAGAGGGAGTGGAAGTGCTTTATGATGACCGTGACGCTCGACCAGGAGAAAAGTTTGCCGATAGTGATTTGCTAGGAATCCCGTATCGAGTGGTAGCGAGTCGAAAAGGAAAAGAACAAGGAACATTTGAAGTTGTGACCAGAAAAACAGGAGAGGTTAGAAATCTATCTGAGGAAGAATTGCTGGCGGATTTTGACGACGAAGAGTAGTTGAGAAAGGGCGGATATTGGCTAGTTTTGTGGGATTATAAATTCGCGTAAGCAATTAGAAAACATCATAGAGCCGCCAATATCCGCCCTTTTTTGTTTTCAGACTAAACTCATAGTACAATAAACCGAAATGAACGTTTTTACGCGACAATTAAACGCGCTACTTTCAGCTATATCGACCGATATGGCGATTGATTTGGGTACCGCGAATACCTTGGTGTACGTGAAAGGAAAAGGGATCGTTTTAAACGAACCTACGATTGTGGCTATCAATAAAAAAACTGGCCAGCTGGTGGCGGTAGGAAATGAGGCTAAGGCAATGCAGGGTAGAACACCTGGACATATTGATGTTGTGCGTCCGCTGGTAGATGGGGTTATTTCTGACTTTGAAGTGACCGAGGAAATGTTGGCGTACTTGATTGGTAAGGTGCGTAACGAAAATCGTTCGTTGATTGCTCCACGAATGCTGATTGGTGTTCCGTCTGGTATCACAAACGTAGAAATGCGAGCAGCTCAAGATGCTGCCAAAAACGCTGGCGCTCGCGACGTTTTCTTAATCGAGGAACCAATGGCGGCTGCGATTGGGGCAAAGCTACCGATTGGAAAGGCTATAGGAAGTATGATTATTGATATTGGCGGCGGTACTACAGACATCGCTGTGATATCGCTAAATGGTCTTGTGGTGAGCAAAAACCTCCGCATCGCTGGTGATCATCTCAATGCCTCAATCATGTCTTACATTCGAGACCAATTTAAAGTCTACGTTGGAGAAAAAACCGCCGAAGATGCCAAAATCGCCCTAGCTTCAATATCACAATCAGAATCTGGCAAAGAACTAGTGGCTCGTGGACGTGACGTGGTGACCGGGTTACCTAGAGAGGTGGTTATTACGGACAATGACGTGCGCGACGCCGTGGCAGGGCAGGTAGATACCATTGTAGAGAATGTTCGTGCTGTACTAGAAATAACACCACCTGAGGTACTGGCGGATATTATGCAAAGAGGGATTCACCTTTCGGGCGGCGGAGCTCTGATACCTGGTCTAGCTCCTTTGCTTGAGCATGCTCTTCAGGTGCCAGTGATAGTAGTGCCTGATCCACTGAGGGCCGTTATCAGAGGTGCTGGAATTGTAATTGAGAATCTTGAAGAATATAAAGAAATTCTAATTGATCATGAGGGCTCCATTGCGACACAAATCTAAGTACAGAAAACCCGCTAGAATAGTACTGGCTTCAGTTTCCGTGCTGTTGCTGGGTTTGTGGCTACCGTCAGTTTTTTCTTGGGTGGCTTCAGTGGTGATGTATCCCATTCATGCTACCAATGTCTGGCTTGAAGAATCTTCCAGTCTGGTGCCGAGTTTTATTCGTGATAGGCAGTCACTAGTTAAAGAAATTGAGGATTTGAATACTAAGCTAGTGGTTGCTAGTCGTTCTAGTGTGACTCAGCAGAGATTGCTGGAAGAGAATTCAAAATTACGAAATCTCCTGGGCTCATCTGGCGAGAGCAGGATTATGGCTGCTGTTATCGCGCGACCGGATGAGTTGCCGTATGATTTGTTGCAGATAGATAGAGGAATAAAGCATGGGGTCGAGGTGGGTGCGCCAGTTTTTGTGGGTAGAGATGTTGTGATCGGATTGGTGGTTCATGTGGCGGACGATTATTCTTTTGTCGAATTATTTACCACCCCTGAATTTGAAGCTTCAGTTTTCATAAGTGGCCCTAATGTCGTTGCTACTATGGAGGGGCGAGGAGGCGGAGTGGCTCGAGTACGAGTACCACAAGGTGTGCCGATTACTGTCGGCAATCTGGTACATGTTCCAAGTGTAGAGCCGGGAGTTTTTGGTCGTATTTCTTATGTAGAAAACCGCCCAACCCAACCAGAGCAATACGGGTACATTACGCCTGAACTTTCTATCTCTAGCCTGTTCCAAGTCTCAGTCGGGGAGTTGTCTCAGATTTCTCGTTCTGCTGACGAAATTGAGGAAAAGATAAGGGAAAGAATCAAGACCGAGCTCTTATTGGAAGACATAGCTCTCAGAAGTTTGTCGTCCACAACTGCTTCGTCTACTGACGAGGAGGTTTCTGAGTCTGAATAGTATGAGATATATACTGGCTATACTGATTTTCATCACAATCACTCTGTCTATAATGCAGAGCTGGCTTTTTTTGGCGTTAGGTTTGGCGATTTATTCTAGTTTTAAGTACACTGCCACGCCTTTAATCTTTTTGGCTGTGTTGCTCGACGCTTATTATGGAGCATTTCATACTTTTCCTGTTTTGACTGGTGTGTCAATTTTTTGGTTTGTTTTGGTCGAATACATCAGCCCACGCCTAATGGCTCTTCATACATAATCATGTCAAAACTTCAAGATAGATACACATCAAGCGTGGAGGTGGAAGAGGTTTTGCTCGACGCTTCAAACATTCCAAAGTTTAATCACGGGCGAATGGAAGGAAAGCGAGAGCGTCCAATCACCAAGAAAAATGTCCGTTCAATCTGGCTGCTTTTCTTGGTGATTGCGTCAGTTTTTGTTTTCAAGATTTTCTCTTTACAGATAGTAAAAGGGGAGGAGTATAGGACAATCGCAGAAAACAACCGAGTTGATAAAGGGATGATTATTGCTGAGCGTGGAGTAGTCTACGATGTGCGCGGTGAGATGATTGTTTGGAATGAGGTTGATGAATCCGGTGAATATGATTTCCCAATTAGAGCCTATACAGATCGCTCTGGTTTGGGACAGGTGCTGGGTTATGTTAGTTACCCGAAAAAGGACAACAGAGGCTTTTTCTTCCGAACTGACTATCTGGGTCGAAGTGGGGTTGAGTTGGCCTTTGACGACGTTTTAAAGGGGCATAACGGGACAAAAATAGTGGAGGTGGATGCACTGTCTGATGTGGTAAGTGAATTTGCTATCGATAACCCAGTAGAAGGCGGCGCTATCACGCTCTCAATAGACGCTGAGCTGTCTGAAACTATGTATGACATTATTGCTACTTCTAGTGAGCAAGCTGGTTTTCGTAGTGGAGCGGCAGCTATTATGGACATCAACACGGGAGAGATTTTGGCCCTGACTAGCTACCCATCTTTTGATCCTGAAGTGATGGCTGACGGTGATGACACTGATTTGATAAATGAGTATAACAATGACGATAGATTGCCATTTCTAAATAAGGTAGTAGGTGGTGCTTACACCCCAGGTTCAATCGTGAAGCCGTTTGTGGCTTATGCCGCACTTGAGAATAATATTATTTCTCCAGAAAAAACCATTGTCAGTAATGGGTATATATTGGTGCCAAATCGCTACAATCCAAGTAACCCGACTCGCTTCAATGATTGGCGAGCGCACGGCAAGATGACTATGCGAGAAGCGATTGCTTTTTCATCAAACGTTTATTTCTACATTATCGGCGGCGGTTTTGGTGACCAAGAGGGATTGGGCATTACCAAAATGGCTGCGAATTATCGGCGGTTTGGAATGGGTGCACTTACTGGTATTAACATAGCCCAAGAACAAGCTGGAGTGGTTCCAGATCCAGCGTGGAAACAAGAAGTATTTAATGATGATTGGCGCTTAGGAGATACGTACTTTACTGCCATTGGACAGTTTGGGTTTCTCACTACACCCATTCAAATGTTGCGTGCCTATGCCGCTTTAGCTAACGGTGGGTATTTGGTAGAGCCACATGTGTTAAAAGATCATCAAGGTGAAAAAATTGACATTGGAATTGATGCGGCAAAAATGAGTATTATTCATGAAGGAATGAGAAAGACCGTGAACTTTCCTGGAGGTACAGCTAGGTCGCTAGAGAGGAAGGATGTAGCGATTGCGGCAAAATCCGGTACAGCTGAAGTAGGGGTCGGTAATGCGTATGTGAACTCTTGGGCAGCTGGTTTCTGGCCGTACGAGGAGCCAAAGTACGCTTTCATTCTGATGATGGACAAAGCACCTAGAAGTAATGCTCTTGGTGCCGCCAGAATCATGGGAGATGTGGTACAGTGGATGTCTATTAATCGACCAGAATATTTAGGAATTGAGGTAGAAGAATCAGCAGATATTTAATCCACATTTGACCCAGAGTGGTAACTGCGTATAATTGAGAAAAATTTAGCATATGAATGACACACAAGCCTTTTTAACCCAAGAAAAATTCGACGAACTGAAGAAGGAGTTAGACCACTTGAAAACTGTCCGACGTAAAGAAGTTGCCGAATCTCTCGAGTACGCACGTAGTCTAGGAGACTTATCAGAAAATGCTGAATATCAAGAAGCTCGTGATATGCAGGCTGCTATCGAGGAACGAATTGGTTATCTTGAGAAGACTATCAAAGAAGCTAAAATTGTTGCGCACGACAAGCATGGTGACGTGATTGGACTAGGTTCAGTTGTTACTATCCAGAAAGACAAAGACAAGGATAAGCGAGAGTACACAATTGTTGGTTCTGACGAGGCTAATATCCACGATAGAAAACTATCCTACCTATCGCCACTTGGAGAAGCATTGATGGGGAAGACTAAAGGGGATGAATTTGAATTTGAAACTCCAGTTGGAAAGCAAAAGTACAAAGTGCTAAAAGTTGCTTAAAATAAGAAACGTAGTGACTATATTTTAAGTACATTGAAATTTGTTCTGACCTTGGGCAAATTTCAAGCGCTTAGGATAAGAGATGTGGTGTAGAAAAGAAAAGGCCGGCCCCGAAGGGGCCGGCCTTTTCTTTTCCTTCTCCCTAAGTTAGGATGTTAACTATCTATGTCAAATATCGATGATTTACGAGCAGATCGTGAGAAGAAAATTTCCCGTCTGCAAGAGTTGGGAATTAACCCTTATCCGTCTAAAGTCGCACTGACTCACACTGTGGGCGCCGTGTTGGCAGCTTTTGATGCTCTCAATGAAAGTCAGGAGTCAGTCACTATCGCTGGTCGCATCATGGCATTCCGTGAACACGGCGCCCTGGCTTTTATCGACGTGCTAGACGGAACTGGAAAAATTCAAGGTTTTTGCTCAAAGCAAGAAATGGGAGATGAGAAATTTGACGCTTTACTTGAAACTATGAGTACAGGTGATTTTGTGGCACTTTCTGGTCCGGCTTATATCACAAAGCGAGGCACTCAGGCGGTTTTAGTCAAGGATTGGCAGGTGGCTGGAAAGGCTTTACAAAACATTCCGACAGAACACTTTGGTTTGAAGGATGAGGATGAGCGCTACCGAAAGCGTTATCTGGATTTGCTTTTGAATAATGAACAGCGTGACCTATTTATCAAGAAGGCAAAGTTTTGGGATGTCACACGTGCCTACATGAAGCGTCATGGCTTTCTTGAGGTTGAAACTCCGATGCTTGAAGTGACTACAGGCGGAGCTGAAGCACGTCCTTTCATCACTCATCACAATGACTTTGATATGGAGGTCTATCTTCGTATTTCAGTTGGTGAACTCTGGCAGAAGCGTTTGATGGCTGGAGGTTTTGCAAAGACTTTTGAAATTGGTCGGGTGTTCCGGAACGAAGGAACAAGTCCAGAGCATGCTCAGGAGTTTACCAATATGGAATTCTATTGGGCATACGCTGATTACCGTGACGGTATGAAGTTTGTGCGAGATTTGTATATTGAGCTGGCACAAGAAGTTTTTGGTACCACAAAGTTTGAGGCAAGAGGTCATAGCTTTGATTTGGCAGATGAATGGCGTGAAGTTGATTATGTACAAGAAATAATCACTCAAACTGGTGTAGATATTTTGTCGGCTAGCGAAGAAGAGATGAAAGCAAAGTTGGCAGAGTTGGGTGTGCAGTATGACGGAGAAAATCGAGAGCGTCTCACAGACACTCTATGGAAGTACTGTCGAAAGAATATTTCTGGCCCAGCCTTTTTGATAAATCATCCAAAATTGGTGGCTCCACTGGCCAAGTCTAGACCAGATGGTCAGACAGTTGAAATGTTCCAACCAATTATTGCTGGTAGTGAAGTAGGAAAAGGATATAGTGAGCTAAATGATCCGATCGACCAAAGACAACGTTTTGCGATTCAACAAGAACTGTTGGATTCAGGTGACGATGAGGCGATGATGCCTGATCTAGAGTTTGTTGAAATGCTAGAGTACGGCATGCCCCCGACTTGTGGTTTTGGTTTTGGTGAAAGACTGTTTGCTTTCTTGGCTGGTATGACTTTACGAGAGACGCAGATGTTTCCGCTGATGCGCCCCAAAGAATAGGGCGGGCTTGATTTTGACACTTTCTTGAAAGTGCTTTTGGAGTGCTTCATTACAATTTTTAAATTACGTTATCTAATCAATAGCTTGGAAACACTTGGTGTTAATAATTGGATTGGTTTCATTAAATTAGTTCTTTCCATAAACTCATTACACGAGGTGAAATATGTCCATTAAATTTACTGTTTCTGTAGGACATGAAAAAGCAGTTTCTGAGATTCTTGAAGGAGACTTCGATATTGTAATAGTCTTAAGTAAGGATTCTGATGGTGTAACACATTTTTATGCACGTGGTGCTTACAAGGACCGCAATAAATTTGTTATACCTGATTCAGTTACAAAATTGCCAGGTTTTAAATGTGTATGTGAAGCAAGCGGCCAGAACTGGCAGGAGTACGACCATTATGAAGTCTATAGGACTACTCAAGAGTTTCTAGATGCATTTGAGCGTACATATCGCTATTTTGTACACGTTTCTGAAGGGAGTCTTCGTTTCCCTGGGTGTCAGAAATTTCTCAGCCCTGATGAGATTGCGAGTCTGTGGGTATGGGGTGTTAAACCGTTGAATTTAGTAATACGTACAACGGCACCGTCAGAAAAATGACCGAACAGGATATTGCGAGAATATACGAGTATACATCAGGGATTCCTGTTGAATAATCTCACCACTCATTGTTAAAAGGCGCTTCGGCGCCTTTTCCTCTTGGCTGGCTAAACAATCCGCGAGACGCAATTGTTTCCCTTGATGCGACCTAAAAATCAAGGTGAGGAATAACTAAATGTTATTCCGCAAGACCTTTAGGAATATTTTGAAGTATAAAAATGTTCTAAAGGTGTACAGCTTCTGTAATAAGACAAATAGTCGACTATTATTCTGAATGTACTCTTGTGGTGCGACCGAAGCATGAGTTTAGTCCGGAACAGGAATAAACAATTTACACCGACTTCGTCGACGCTCTTTTTCGTTTTAATCAATAAATAATTCTCTAGGACTTTAAGTAAAAAAGCTCGCTTATGCGAGCTTTGTTTTTGATACTAAGGCTGTTTCCTAACCTAATCTACAAATAAAATATTGACATCAGGTACGTATGGAGCGTCTTGTGCCTCTTTTTCCTTTGGGGTTGGTTCGAGTCCGGCGAATGTGATCAAAAAGTGTTTGGGGATTTCGTGTTCGATGCCTGTAATAACCCTGTTATCTTTTTGGTCCTTTGGAATCCCACTGATTGGGTCAACAATGAGTCTATTACTGAACACATCTCGACATCCTTCTGGACTATCTTTACATAGTGTCATATAAACCTCCTTCGTGCGTGTCTGGGAGTAGATTAGGACATTCGTATTAATTAGTCAATTGCGTACTTCTTAGTGGCACCACCTGTGTATAAAGTGGTTGCTGGTGGTAGAGAGTGGTATACAATGTACGAGTGGTGGGAGATAGTGGTATACTATGAAAGTAGTATACAAGAGCTGATTTCCGAATCCATCACAACCGATCTCCACAAAAGTTGTGATTGGTTCGGAGGTCAGCTCGAACATTATCGATATGTTAATTGGCGAATACAAGCACACGTTGGATCCTAAGAAAAGGCTGTCCTTACCGTCTAAATGGCGGAAGGAACTTGGGAAAAAGCTTGTCGTCACACGCGGACTCGATAATTGTCTCTTTGTATATCCTCTGAAGGAGTGGCAAAAGATCACTGAAAAAATTGGTCAGTTGCCACTCGGTCAGGCGGATACAAGAAGTTTCAATAGATTCTTCTTATCAGGAGCAGTAGAGGTGGAGGTAGATTCAGTTGGACGTATTCTCGTGCCAGACTTCTTGAAAGATTTTGGACAGTTAGACAGCAAAGTTGTCTTAGCTGGAATCCATGATCGTATTGAGATTTGGGATGAGAATCGATGGGAGACTTATAAACGCTCTATCGAAAAGCAGGCCGATCAGTTGGCCGAAAAGCTTGGAGAAATAGGCGTCCTCTAATCAACTTCACGTTATGCAACACAAAACAGTATTACTGCATGAAGCAGTAGATGGCCTACAGCTGTCCCCGAACGATACTGTCGTTGATGCAACGTTCGGAAGCGGTGGGCATGCAAGGGAAATAGCACGCAAACTCAGTAAGGGAGGTTGTTACATCGGAATTGATGCAGATGCATCAGCTCTTGATGAATCAAAAATCGGTGATGTATCTCCACATATACATCTCGTTAATGACAACTTCGCAAACCTTACAAACATTCTTGGTTCTTTAAAAGTAGAAAAAGTAGATGCAATTTTGGCTGACTTGGGTTGGCGAATGGAACAATTTGCTGATGGTTCAAAAGGATTCTCGTTTATGCACGATGGTCCACTACATATGACCTTCGGTAATCCAGACGACTACTCATTTACTGCAGAAGACATAATCAACGACTGGGAAGAACTTGTCTTGGCTGACATATTCTTCGGCTATGCAGAAGAACGCTTCGCTAGAAGAATTGCTAGGAAAATTGTAGAAGAGCGGAAAAAGGAACGTATTTCTACAACTTTTCAGCTGGTAAGCGTCATTGAATCAGCTTTGCCAAAAATGGCTCTACGAAAGAAAACCAATCCAGCTACTAAAGCATTTCAGGCACTGCGTATTGCAGTAAACGACGAGCTAACAGTGTTGGAAAAATTTATCAAAGAAGGCTTTGCCTTACTGGCTCCAGGAGGAAGAATGGCTATCATTTCCTTCCACAGTATCGAAGACAGGGTGGTAAAACATTCATTTAGAGAATTGGCGGAGGCAGACTTGGGAACAGTATTTCCTAAAAAGCCAATCATCCCAACCGATGAAGAATTGAATGATAATCCAAGGGCTAGGAGTGCGAAGTTAAGAATTATTACGAAAAATTTGTAACATGAAATCAAGTCGCGACACAATTAAAAATTCAAAAGTTACACTGGCTTGTGTTGGTTTGTTGTTCTCAATGATTGTGATGTATTTATACTTTTTGAATATGTCAGTGGTTCAGGTGGTGATGCGTTCAGATTTTGTCCAACAAAAGCATCAGCTAAACACTGAAATCGCTCAGTTAGAAGCAAAGTATATTGAATCTCAACACAAAATAGCTACTAGAATTGCCACTTTGGAAGGATATGATACAAATACTCCAAAGATTTTTGTCTCACGTGAAGCTGCAAGCTTCGTACTGGGAGGTCAGTAGAACTTATGAATCGACAAAACCTTACAATTAGAGTCAGGTTGCTCTCAGTCATTATTGCGCTAATGGCTGTTTTGCTAATTGGTCGACTGTACCAGATTCAGGTACACAAATCTGACTATTATGCTGCCAAGGCTGAGAGCCAGTATGTTCACACCAAGACGGATTTGTATTCTCGTGGCTCGATTCTGTTTACTACGAGAGATGGTACTAGACTTTCAGCGGCCGCTATTCAGTCTGGCTACGTTCTGGCTGCCAATCCAACCCATTTTACGGTTAGTCCCGAAGAATTTTGTGATTCACTGAAAGACTATATTGATGTTTCAGTTGATAAATGCGTCGACAGGGTTTCTGCAGAAGGTCGTACTTACATCGAGTTAGCCTCTAGAATCAACGCTGATCAGTCAAAAGAAATTCAAGAATTGGATATTGATGGAGCTTTGTTGTACAAAAATCAGTGGCGATATTATCCGGGAGGTTCACTTGCAGCTCGTTCTGTGGGTTTTGTTGGTTATGCTGATGATGGTACAGAATTAAGAGGAAAATACGGACTTGAGCGGTACTATGACGACGTTTTGTTCCAAAAAAGACAAGTAATGTCTGTTAATTTCTTTGCTGAGCTTTTTAGTAATTTAGGAGAGTTGGTATACAAAAAGGAGGAATCTAGAACCGGAAATATTGTCACCACACTGGAGCCTTCAGTTTCTAGAATGCTTGACTCGATTCTCCAGGAAGCAAACGATAAGTTTAATAGCAAGCTGACAGGCGCAATTGTAATGAATCCAAACAATGGAGAAATAATTGCTATGAACGCTGTGCCCGGTTTTGATTTAAATGATAGAAGTGGTGCAACTATTGACCAGTTCCAGAATCCTTTGGTAGAGAATGTTTATGAGTTTGGCTCTACAATTAAAGCTCTTACGATGGCGGCCGGTCTCGACTCAGGAGCGATTACTCCTCAGACCACATACTACGATGCTGGTTCGATTGAGTTAAATGGTTTTACTATCAAAAACTACGATGGTCGTGGTCGTGGTACGGTGCCGATGCAAGAAATTCTCAATCAATCTCTCAATACCGGGGTTTCCTTTGTAGTGCAGAAGATGGGAAAGGACAAGTTTAGAGATTATTTTTTGAATTTTAAACTAGGAAGTGAGACAGGCATAGATTTACCAAATGAAGCATACGGTCTAGTAAACAATCTACATGCTGCAGGGGACGTGCAATACGCTACGGCGTCTTTTGGTCAAGGTATTGCTATGACGCCGGTTGAGACTATTAGAGCTTTGGCGACTTTAGGTAATGGCGGCAAACTCGTCACACCGCATTTGGTAAAAGAGATTCAGTATGACGATGGAACTGTGAAGGAGATATTGTATCCCGAAGGAGCTCAAGTTTTGAAGGAGTCTACCAGTGAAGAAATATCACGTATGTTGGCCAGGGTAGTAGATGATGCTCTCCGAGGTGGGTCTGTGGCACTACCAAACCATACGATTGGCGCCAAAACCGGTACCGCTCAAATCTCAGATCCGGAAAACGGCGGCTATTACGAGGATAAGTATCTCCATTCATTCTTTGGATATTTTCCAGCCTTTGAGCCAGAGTTTATAGTTTTCATGTATACTGTAGAGCCACAGGGTGTGGGATATGCGTCTGAGACTTTGACCGACCCTTTCATGGATATAACCAGATTTTTGATTAATTATTACTCTATCCCACCTGATCGATAGCTTATGAAAGAAACTTTTAAATCAATCGTTATTAAAATCCTGACCATAGAAGCATCCTTTTTGCTGAGACGTCATAATCCTAAAATCATTGCGATTACCGGAAGTGTTGGTAAAACTTCAACCAAAGACGCTGTTTTTGCCGCCATTAAAGGATCGGTCTCGGCTCGTAAAAGCGAGAAAAGCTTCAACTCAGATATAGGTGTGGTACTGACAGTGCTCGGCCTACCGAATGCTTGGAACAATCCTTTTTCCTGGCTTAAAAATATCATCGACGGATTTTTTGTGGCTTTTTTCAGTAAGCAGTATCCTGATGTGTTGGTTT
Organism: Candidatus Kaiserbacteria bacterium; assembly: GCA_020428685.1. GTDB lineage: Bacteria > Patescibacteriota > Minisyncoccia > Phycocordibacterales > UBA918 > OLB19. Next base: position 12,212 of record JAGQMJ010000006.1, on the reverse strand, counting down.
TAGAGACAGGGATTGATAGGCCGGGTGATATGGAAAGACTGACCAAATGGATTAAGCCAGACATCGTTGTCTTGACTCGTCTTCCGTCGGTGCCAGTCCATGTCGAATTCTTTAAGTCGCCTGAAGCAGTGGTAGAAGAAAAGATGAAGCTGGTCTCAGCTATGAAGCCTGATGGTGTGCTGGTATTTAACAATGATGACACGATAATCCAAGAGCAACTGCCCGAAGTTCTGCAGCGTCAGGTTGGATTTAGTCGTTACTTGAAGTCTGATTTTACTGCGCATGCAGATAAGACTGTCTACAATGACGATATGCCAGTCGGCGTTGAATTTACTCTAAAGCACGCAAATGGTAGTGAAAAGATCTTCATCTCTGGTACGGTTGGTACCCAACATGTTTACTCATGCAGTGCTGCTATCGCAGTGGCCAACGAGCTTGGTGTGTCATCTGAGGATGCAATAAAGGGTGTGCAGTCACTAAGAACACCAAACGGCCGAATGCGAATCATTAAGGGAATTAAAGCCAGTGTGCTGATAGATGACACATACAATTCTTCACCAACAGCTTGTGAGCAAGCTCTGCAGTCCTTGGGTGAACTGACTCATGCCAAGCGCAAGATCGCTGTCCTTGGTGATATGTTGGAGTTGGGCAAATTTTCTTCTCCAGAACACGAAAGAATCGGTACTCTGGTACCAAGCAAAGCCGATGTGCTTTTTACAGTCGGGATTAGGTCTAGACAAATAGCTGAGGGAGCAATGTCGGCTGGGATGTCTGAGAAAAATATATTTCAGTACGATGATGTCGATAGGGCAGGTAGGGAACTGCAGGCAATTTTGCAGCCCGGAGACTTTGTGCTGGTAAAAGCTTCTCAAGGCATTAGGGCAGAGCGAATTATAGAGGAAGTGATGGCAGAGCCAGATATGGCTTCGGAACTTTTGGTCCGGCAAGATAAAATGTGGCAATCTATTGCGTAAATCTATAATGTGTGGTATAATATCCACATGTTAAATATCGCAAATAAAAAACAAATTACGAATTCATTAGTAGCACTTTTTTTAGTTGCCGTTTTGATTGCTCCGTCTATTTCACAGGCAGCGACTAATAATGCTTACCAGCCACAAACAAAGCAGGAACTAATCGCGTATCTGCAAGGCCGGATTGCTCAATTGATAGTGATGCAACAAATGGCTGAGAGAAGTGGATTGAGCTCAAATCCTGCTAGTTCTGTTTTGAGTTTTGTATCTATCAAAACTCACAAAGCCTCAGATATTGAAGCTACTACTGCTACCTTGCGTGGCGAAGCACTGATCTATGGTAATACAACCGCTACCGTATGGTTTGAGTATGGTCAGGATAATGATTTTCTTGACTTAAGAACCTCAAAAGTCGGGATCCGTACAGCTTACGAACGTGCCGTTAGAATAAATGTCAAAAATCTTGAGGAAGATGAAAAGTACTACTTCAGAATTGTTTCTCAAGGAAAAGACGGTTTGGTGCAGTATGGTGATATCTATACTTTCCGAACAGACGAGTCTGACAATTAAACAATTTTATATAGAGGAAGATAATAAGCACATGGTATCATGTGCTTATTATGTTAGTTGAAAAAGATATTGCACCAAAATTTACTTTACTAGATCAAGGTGGACAAAAGCAATCTTTGTCTGCTCAAAAAGGGAAATGGGTTTTGATTTATTTTTATCCCAAAGACGATACTCCAGGCTGTACAAAAGAGGCTTGTACTATAGCTGAGGTCTACAATGATTTTTCAAAAATGGGTGTGACTGTCTTTGGTGTCAGTAAAGATTCGGTGGCGTCTCATAAAAAGTTTGCTGATAAATATAGTTTGCCTTTTAGTCTTTTGTCAGACGAAGAAGGAAAAGTGATTGAGGCTTATGGAGCTTGGAAAGAGAAGTCTATGTTTGGAAAAAAATACATGGGTATCAATCGCATCTCATATCTTATTAATCCCAAGGGAAAGGTTGAAAAAGTGTATCCAAAAGTCAGTCCAGCCACGCACGCTCTAGATATCCTTAAGGATTTGAAGAGCCTAATTAACTAAGAATGAATAATTCCTCTGAAACAAAAAAGTTTGCTGTCATATTTACTCTAGCTATCTTGTTGTGTTTTGGAGTGGTTGCGCTCGCTGTTTATGCTTTGTTTTTTAAAAATGATACAGCAAATAGTGTCGATGTCCGTCAGGTAGATACTACTTTTTTAGCTAAGTCAGATGACTCCTTAGATAGTGTAGGGGTGGGTGCAGAATCTGTACAAAATTCTATTTCTGATAATTCTGCGTGGCAACAGGAAATACATGAGGTTGTTGTTCCTGATGAGGGTGATGTGAGTGTTGATGACTTATCAGCTGATACAGACTCAGGTGAACACGCTCCAGAATCAGAGATTGATTTTTATGGTTCATCAGAACGTGGTGTCTCGATAAATCATAATGAGCCACAACCTATTGCCCCATACATGCCCGATTATAGTGCAGATGAGGTTCAGCTTGAGTCCGTTTCCAATCCTTCTTTTGAAAAGCTAGGGCAAAAAGTTTCAAATGCCTATAATTGTGGTGAGATAGAGCTGCCTTCTGGTATTGGTTTGGCTCTCTTTGCTTTTTCGGCTGAGTACAATCCAGCGGTGATTTGTCTGGGTGAATCTGTAGCGAAGAAGTGTAGATTGTCTAAGGTGGAGATTTTGTCTGAGTCTAGTTTGGTTGGGAATATTTTGGTGGGAGATTTGCTTGATGGACAGTGTGGGGTTGGGACCTATTCTGACCCAGAATCAGCTATTTTATGTAGCGTAGAAAAAATGATGAATGCAAATAGTGAAGAACAGCTTAGTTTGAGCGCTTGGCAGAAAGTTTTTAAATCAGAGCCTGGGAAAACTTTTGCTTCTTTATACATAAACAACCAGTCAGCTTTTTCTGACCCGTCAGTTGCTGAAAAATTTGATTGTAAAACCTACTCTTTAAACTAATATTGTCATTGAGTTCATTTGTGATACAAATGTAATGGGTTAGTTTTTATAAAAGAAGGGGAGTGTCATGAATGCTAAAGGTATTTGGACTTATCAGGGTGCGCTCGGTTTTTCTAATGCTTGTGTCGTAAAAGCTTCCAACTTTGCCTGCGCTATCGGTGAAAATCAACCCAAGTACGTTCCTGGGTTGGCGCAAATTTCCTGTGATATCGCGAGACATGTCTACGAGTTGGTTGGAGTGAACACTAACTACATTGGTCCATCTGGATCAGATTCTTTTTTTGCTTATAAATGCAAACCAATTCCGCTTGAAGTGGTTGTGACGGGCGTTGTAAAGCCCTCGTACCAGATCTGGCATCCTGAGGCAAAAGAGGGTGATGATATGCATATTCCTGCGGTAGATTTTTTCTTCTTGAAAGAAAATGTTGCAGGGACATCTTCAGAAAAATGCTTGGTTATTAAGGAGGGAAACAATTGCTACTTGTATGCACGTGGCAATGATGAGTTGTATCTGTGTGGTGAATTGCAGGCAGAAGATTGCGGTGACTGGTTTGAATCATTTTTTCGCGACAGTATCAAGTCTGCTGCAACCATTGTGTTCAAATATCTGAGTCATGTCTGGTCCAAAAATAATGGTCGGCTGTGTAGTTTGAGGTTGCAGTTTGGTCTGAAGCCAGATGGTAAACTCGTGCTGGCTAGTCCGATTGATTACACGCGCTGGCACGTGATTTGGGATGGTAAATGCCTTTCTTCTCATCTGGAAGAATGTAAGGATAATCCTGCAGAATTCCTGGAAGCAATGAAGATCTTCCGCGCTCTAGTCTTGAAGATGAAGCTTTAGCATGTACAAAATTGGGCCGGTCTCTCAAGCGAGACCGGCCCTCTAACATTCCTACTCCTTCACCTCAGTGTACTTGGCAATTGCCATTAAAAAAACGGGCTCAAGATAAGGAGCGTCGAACAAAATGTCATCGATTTCTTTTTCTGTGGCTGCAGCCGACAGTTTTTTGAGCGAAAGATCTCTCCATTTCTCGACTGCTAGCTTGGCGGCTGCGCTGTCAATTGGCGACAAGTCCAAAGCGTTCCTGAGCTCTGTCTCATCATTTGCGACTGTGGCCAAGACGAAGGCTGCTTGGTCCCATTCTTGCAAAGCTTCTACGCCTGCCTGAGAACAGGTCTCGGTATTAAGAAACTCCTCTCTAGCAGCAATTACCTCTGCTTTGGCTAGCATCATTTTGCTTACTTCAGAAGGAATTGTTTTCATTTCCCGTCTCCATTTTTAATGTGCAGGTACTAGTGTGTTATATGATAGTCTTGAATTTTTGTAAAGTGATGATTTGATTCCTGACTTGTCCGAGGGTATTGTTTTGATAGGTACATTCTTTGGAGAAAATCCATGTCTAAAAATTTAAATCCTTATATCGGAAACATGACTTTCGATGAGTGGGTAAAGTTAGCAAAGTAGAATCCTGAGGAATTTGAAAGAATGAGGGAGGTTTCAATTCAGGCTGTGCTAGCAAAGGCCCCGCCTGAGTTTTCCGAGAGGTTAAAACTTCTGCAGTCACAAGTGGATGTTCTAAAGCTTCGTTATTCATCTGATCCAAAATTTTGCGCTCAGATGCTGCAGTATGAAATGTCTGCGTCTCTTAGCAAGCTTGGTGAAAAGCTGTTGGAGCTTCGGTCAGCGCTAAGGGAGGCGGGTTTTAAAACATGATGGGGAGGCTTAGAAAATAAAAGGCGCGTGCGACAGCACGCGCCTTCAACTTTTAAGAAACAAGTAAATACTGTACGGCTCGAAGGTTTTGCGGTAGCGGGCTGTTTGTTGTAAAGCAGGAGGCTGAAACCATTTTGTTTATGTACCCAACAAATTGTAGGTGTTTGCTGGATGTTGTATAAAACTCATCATGGTACTTTTATCTCATTAATTCGTGTGGTATAAGGAGGTGGGTTTGATCTTCATAAATGCAAGGAGGTTGCGACATGGTTAATATCACTTTGTATGATTCTCAGTATTCTCCTAATCATAAGGGTTTTCCTTTGTTCGCTGAGCGAGTGGAGCGTATTGACTGTTTGGACTGGATGTTTGAGGTGTTTACTATTCGTAGAGTCTCGGTCAATATAATCCGTGGTGATGAATATTTTGCTACTTACGGCTCGATACTTAGGGCTCACAGTAAAAAGTATGTGGAGTGTCTGCATTCCATAAGCAACATGGGGTTGGTCAGGGCAACACTGGCTAATATTTTCAACCCTCACATTCAGTGGTATACACGAGTTTCACCAGGCTCGTATTTCGCAGCTGTTAATGCTGCGGGAACTGTCTGCCGTGCCGTCAATGACGTTATTGCTGGCGACACAACAAGGGCTTTTTGTTCTGTTCGTCCACCGGGACATCATGCTGGTTATGAACGTGGCGAGGGGTTTTGCTTATTAAACAATGTTGCTATCGGTGCTTTACACGCACTCTCATTGAGGGAGGACATGAAGGTTGTGGTGGTTGATTTCGATCGTCATCACGGTAATGGTACTGAAGAGATTTTGTCCAAATGTGAACCTGGCAATCTTCTTTTCTTTTCTTCATATCAGGAGGGGTGTAAGTATGTAAGGGGAGAAGCGCCTCACAACTCAGTCCGAGTACCCATTCCCGCAGGGTCTGATTTTTCAGCGATTCGTAAGCTGTATGAAGAAAATGTTTTGCCGCGGATGCTTGAATTCAAGCCAGACCTTATTCTCGTATCCGCCGGCTTCGACATGCACCCGTCTGATCCTCTGACCAATCTCTGTGTTACTGCGAAGGATTATTACGAATTGACCAGAATGTTGGTGGACTCCGCAAACAAAACTTGTGGGGGCAGAATCGTTTCAGTTCTTGAGGGTGGTTACAATTTGACTGCCCTTCAGGACTGTGTGTACGAACATGTCACTGCTCTCGGTGAGCCATAAAAGAAAAGTGTACGTTTAGTTCAATTGTCTCATTTGAGAAAGTATTTAAGAAGTGCCCGGAAGGCTATTCTGGGCACTTTTTCTTTTTGTGCGGTTGAGGGTGGGGATTTAAGCGATACTACATGACACATGTGTTTATGTGTGATATCTTCTGATGAGAAGAAGTAATTTTATTCTATATATAGGATTTAAGTGAAGAAAACTGAAATTTGCCTGAAATCATGTATTTCCGTCCTACGGTGTACAGACGCATATGGATAATGTAGGACGTGCTATAGCATTAACCTGCGACCCAGCCCATGAAGTAAGGTAAAAAAAGTAAGGGTCTCTCCCACCAAGATGATGCATTGTTTTGGCTAAGAAAGAGACTTTCAACACTTTGTTAAATCATTAGACGGTCACATACGGCCGTCTTTTTTTGTTAAAATTATGAATAATTTGTAGTAAGGAACGAATTTCACATGATATAGTCATAAGTATGAGAATGAAAGGTTTTGAGGGCGTCCGTCAGCCGCTTGAAGAAGGGTGTAGATTGACAAGGGTTTTTGCAGAGAATGAGAAAACTGATGTTCCAGTAATGATTTTCCCTGGTTGGACAGGAGGATCTGAAACCTATGCAGTGAACATGGATGCCTTTGCTACTGAAGGTCGCTCCTCAGTTATGGTTGAGTTACTAGAAGACCAGTTAGATAGTGATATTCAACATAATCTAAAGTGTGCTTTTGAGTATAATAATGTGATAAATGGTTCAAATCTTGAGAAGATCGATGCTGTTGGTTACTCGGAAGGAGCTTTGAATTTGATAGTTGCTGCAATACTGAATCCAGAAAAATTTAACAATATCGTGCTAATTAGTCCGGTTGGATTGTCCGATAATGTAAGCAAGACAGATTTGGCAGTTAACTTTTCTAGAGAGGTTGTTTCAGGTTTCTTTGATTGGCTTAAAACAGAAAAAGGAAGGGAGATGATGATGGGTGTAAGTAAAAGTGTGATTGGCAGGCTGGTCGGAAGTCCTATTAAGTCGTGGAAGCAAGTGTTGGGCATGACGAATGTTAATTTAGTTGAGGAGCTAAAGGCTTTGCGTGAGCAGGGGGTTGGTGTCTCAATTGTGCATGGAGTAAATGATAAATTGATCTCGACTGATGATATGCAAAAACTTCTAAATCAAGAAGCAATTGATGACCTTCATTTATTTGAAGGCTCTCACCCAGACTTTTTATTCAAGGCCGAAGAGTGTACCAAAATTGTTGACGATGCGTTAGACAAACTTTCTGCAAAGAAACCATGATGGTGAGGCTGGTCCGTGGGAGTTTCTGAGAGCTTTGGGTTTTTTCATGTTCCTGTATTGAATCGTTGCAGAACTATTGTTAAGAATTTACATTAGAAAAGACCGAAAAGCAGGTTTGCTTAACGGCCTCGTAATTGGATTGCTGTTTCGTCAGACTGCTTCTTCCTGCTGTTCCTGAAAGTGGACAATCATGTAGACAACAACAAAGGTCAGTAGGGCAGGAATGATTGCATGAGTGTCGATAAATCCGAAATTTGCCATTCCGTGTAGTCCCGGTATTGCACTGGATACAGACATTAGTGATCCTGAAGAATGCAGGAACCAGAGCAGTAGCCAGAAGTTGCTGAATACAGCGGCGGATGCAAAAAAAGCGATTTTTCCTTTGTTCATTATGTGGTTACTCCCGTAAATGAATTATTTCGTTGTGGTGGCTGCAATTATTTTTATTGAGGTTGTTGCAACTGGTTAGTGGCGGTGATATTTAGACTGCAGGAACCGCAGGAATGAATGAATAGAAAATCCATGGGTTTCTGGTACGGAAGCGCATCTCCTTGAGAACCTTCTCACGCTCGATCTGCTGAGCATACATGTCGTCCTTCATAGAACGGACTTGCTTCACCAGCTCGATGATGGTTTCTGACGCCCTGATTTCAGGAAACTTCGCCAGGTACACATCAATGTTTTCCGGTGAAATTCTCTCAAAGATTTCACGCTCATGTGAAGGGTAGGCATCTGCTAAGTAGGTCTGGAACTGTTTGGTTAGTTCCAGTGCCCGTTTCTCGTACACGGTCTCCGTGCCACGAAGCTGTATGATTTTTTCCGAATCGTACACTTGGCTGCCGTAGCTACCCATCGTCGCGACGACGCTGAGCGTTGCCGGTACAAAAGACACAAAGAGCAGGACATAGCAGAAAGCTAGAAGGCCACCTTCATACCTAGCACAATCCATACTGGGACGGTCATACTTCTGTGCGTTCAAGTGGGCAAGGTACCAAATACCAGCCATAATCAGTGGGATAAAAGAAAAGGCGATAGTAAACATATTGCTGACTCCTTTTGGGTTGTTGTGGAACAAATTCATATTAATAATACAAGAAAAAGTTATTTTGTCAATCCGTGATCCCACGGAGAATGATCCTGACGGTCACTAAGCTAGTTCATTTCGTTTCACTCATAAACTAGCAAGTGCCGAGGGACACGCCTCGACTCCTGTTCTCGCTTCGCTCCGTGCAGGATGTCTACGGCGGTTCGATTCCCACGAAAGACGCACTAGCGTCTTTTTCTTGGATCACGAACAAAAACAGCACCTGTCAAGGTGCTGTTTTTGTTCGTGATCCTACGGGGAACGAATTGGAACCGGATTGTAAAACAGGTGTTTTTGAAGGTGTACTCAAACAGCTCTTTTGTGCCGAGACGAAGTCTCGTTTTGTGAGCCTAAGTAGTGCGAATAGAAACCGTATTTTAATAACTATTACTATAGGGAAAGTTGTTATAAAAGAAAAGTTTTTTCAATATGCTCCAATATAAAAAATATCAAGAACAGTAGTAGGATCAAAAATGGTGGAAAAAATAATTTAGGGTAGTTCTTGTTCGTAAATATTTTTCTCGCAACCAGGTAAAAGCTTGTTGTTAGTACAATGAGTGTGAAATATCCATTTGCTACTAGAAGAGGGCATCCTATCTCTCTACATGTTTTAAACTCTGAAATTCCTGCTGCGGTAAATGCCCAGTATAAGAGATAGAAAAAACCGAGTACAATCAGAGGGATTGTATTGATAATTTTTAAACCAATATCTCTAAATGAATACTTATTTAACATTTCATAAGTATAGCAAAAAAATTTTAAATAAATCACGTTTGTGACCCATCGGGAGCGATTTGGAGCTGGGTTATGAATAAAGTATCGTTGTGCGTATTCCTAAATGTTAAGTAATATCATTGATATAATTACACAATGTTGAATGTACCAAAACCTAAACGAAATCCTTTGCTAATAATTATTGCAATCACCTATGTGCTTGTAATCTTTGTTTCACTAGCTGCTTCATTATTTGGGATGCTTATTTTAGCTTATGCGAGTAGTGATACACAAGATCTCGTATCTCGTCTTTTTTGGTACTTTATAGATAGTAGTGCTGTTGCTGTGTCGTGCTTTGTGTTGGCGTATACTATCTACCGTTCATGGATGAAGCCTATACTTGTTGTAGTATTCTTTATCCCGATTATAATCTCTTTAATAATGGTTAGTATAATTTTCACAAGAGGTTCTGAGCGTATTAGTCAAGACATCGAATTCAATAAAGAGATTCTTTCTTTTAATCAAGATGCTTTCAAGGTGATCAATTCCATTGAACAAAAAATACCAGCTCTCTTTTCTGGAAATTGCACTATATCTTCTGGTGAAGATATTCATTCTTATGGATGCACAAAACCTCAGTTTATAAAAAGGGATGCTAATCCTCTCACTGATTCAGAATTGGATCTATTCAAGACTGACTTAGAAGCATTAATTCCGCTTAAAGAAAAGTACGTTTCAGTGTTCAATAAATTCAATCGAGATTCGATCTCGGTTGAGATAATTACAAGAGACGAAATATGTAAACATGATCCGGAACAAGTAAATCAAAAAAAAGGTATTACAGAATATTGGTCTTATCAGTGTGAAATTAAGGGCGCTGTCTCGTGTGATACTATAAAAAAGACTCGTTGGTGCTTTTTGTAACCTTTTTAAAGAAGAAGCTAAGCTAAGACTTTAGCTTAGATAACTTGTGAGCCTAAGGGGAGTGATTTGGAACCATCTATATAAAACAGTGCTCAATTTCAATCATTTAAATAAAGAAACACCCGTACCATAAAAGATACGGATGTAATGAAAGAAGTACTTATCCTAAGTGTTGCATAACTTCGTTCCATGAATGAACCCTTTGCACTGTGTTGTCAGTATGTGTGTAAGATCTGTTCCATGGAGTGTCATAAAGCAATACATCTACACCGTTTCCTGCGCAGTCGAGCGCATGCTTGAGGTTGTCTTCGACTATTATTTCAACTCCAAGCTTACTGCAGATTACTGATTTATTCACACTCTTACCTTTTTGACAGTATGAGTTTGTGAAATGTAGCGAGGTGAAAACGTTAGGGAAGTGGTCTTCAATCCACAACTCGGTTGGTCTAATCGCATTATCTCTTCTGCCTGTAATGGCGAAAAGTTCTGCGCCAGATTCTTTCAGACTATCAAGAGAATCGAATGAATCACTGATTGGTGGTATTGCCTCGCAGAATGTGGGGTCTGCAAACATCGCATCTACAATCTCAACTGCGCGGTGAATGTCACCTCCCCAAACGTTCCAAAAGTCGTATGAGGTAAAATCCTCTTTTGTTAACTCAGCATCATAGATTCTGTTGTAGTACAGTGCGAGTGTTGGTATGAAGTCTGCGATAACATCATCGATATCAATTCCTATTTTCATGAAGTATCCCCAGCTATTTGTGAATTGTTCTCAAAAGGTCTGGTTACGACAATACTATCAAACTAAAAAGAAAACAACCCATACTGCAATGAGTGGTATAGGTTGTTTCCAAATCTAACTACTTTTGTGAAGAAATACTAACCCTCGCTCGAACCTACTTTGAACAGAACTAGCAACGCGCTCGCTTAGTCGAGACGAAGTCTCGTTTTGTGATCCTACGGGGAATCGAACCCCGATTTCCAGGATGAGAACCTGGCGTCCTAGCCGTTAGACGATAGGACCAATTACTTTTGGTAAGTGGTTATTTTGAGAGGGTCAAAATAGCGGCACAAGTAGCGAAGCTACTTGTGCCGCTATTTATAACAAATCGTGGGGAAAAATAAAGGCCGGCCGATGAATATCGGCCGGCCTTTATTTTTAATTGGTGTGACGCATTGTTTCTTTTATGTCGAAACGTGGATTAACTTTCTTTCCTGGATTGAAAATATCGTTGGGGTCAAAAATGCTTTCGGTTGCTTTGAACAAATCAAGCATTTTTTTCGTGAACATTTTGTTGAGGTGAGGAGTACGGATAATCCCGTCGTTGTGTTCGCCGCAGATATTGCCGCCAAACTTTACAGCTAACGAGAAGAATCGGTCAGCCATTTTTTCTACCAAAGCCGGTGTGGTTTTGTTGGTAAAGTCTAGAAGAGGGTAGAAGTGGAAATGACCGTTGCCGCCGTGTCCGTGTACTGCCGCAGTGACGTTGAATTCTTTGAGAAGACTTTTGATTTGGATAAAGAATTTTGACAAATTTTCTGGAGGAACTGTCATGTCTTCTAGGAATGCAGCTGGGCGCTTGGTCTTGTCTTGGAATTTGGATAGAGTGTAGCTAGCGCGTCGGATTTGCCAGTACATTTCTGCTTCAATCTCATTGGCAACCACTCTAGCTTTTACTTTTTTGCTACTGATTTTTTTGGCGATTTCGGCTGGCTCGGTTTTGTCTGTAGTTTCTTCGTCTAGAGTAACCAAAACAGTGAATTCAGGGACCTTGCGACCAAAGCGCACATGATAGGTAGCGTACATCGAGAGCATCACTCTGTAGTATTGGCTTGTACTTAGGCGATCCTTAAAGAAACTTGGGTTGCGTAAAGCTAGGTCAAAAGTAAGGGCGTCAAATACTTCTACGTTGATTGGGTTGTACTTGAGAGCCTTGACGATAGTTTCGGCTGCATCTTCTAAGTCAAAAATCGGTAAAGCAATCAGAGTGGTATTCTTCGGAATTTTAATTGCTCGCATTGTGATATGCGTAATGATACCAATTGTGCCTTGGCTACCAGCAATGAGTCTGGTCATATCAAATACACCAACGCCTTTTTTGAACTTTGCTACTCCTTCAGGAATAACACTCCATAAAGGATAGCCTGCACTGTTTTTGGCAGTGTGAGGTTTGTTGTTTTTGATTTCTTTTTCGTTTTTGCTGATTAGGTCAAAAATCTCTTTGGCGACTCGGGCGTGTTCATGGTCTTGCTTGATGAGAGATTTGAATTCTCTAA
>JAGQMJ010000064.1 GCA_020428685.1 Candidatus Kaiserbacteria bacterium | reverse complement strand
ACCAAATCCGTGGGTTATATGTACACTTTGGATTGCTAGATACTATATAGAAAAAGCGGAATCTAAAAAGGATTTAAAACGAGCGATGGAACTGCTCGAATGGACTAGTTCACATGCCACAACCGGTGGAGTCTTAGCCGAGCAAATGCATCCAGATACTAGAGAACAACTTTCTACAGCACCGTTGGTGTGGAGTCATGCTGAGTTTGTTTTGGCGGTCCAAGCCTACTTAGAAAAAATAGATGAGTTAAAAAAGTAAAAACACTCAACAAAAGTGTTTTTTTTGAATCAATATTCTTTTAACCAGCTTTTTTGATTAGAATCAAACTTACCAATTTTGGTTCGGTGTATGTGCCATGCTAAGCCGACAGTATCTAGCTTGCTTGCAATCTTGCTCGCTAGAGTTCGCATATATGTTCCGCTACTGGCTATGCAACGGAAATAAACGATTTGGTAAGTCTTGGGAAGCGTTTCGCTGTGAAGTATATTGTCCCAGTCTTTTCTTA
>JAGQMJ010000063.1 GCA_020428685.1 Candidatus Kaiserbacteria bacterium | reverse complement strand
ATTGGACGAACTGAAGGCGGGGAAGCTGTGATTAGTTATTTCCCAGAGGATTCTCCTTGGAAAATCTTCAATGCTCTACCAACTCCAAAAGGTACTCCAAAAGGTTTTGAAGCTGCAGCAAAAGCACTTATGGTGGCTACATACGCAAATATCGAAATACCAGTCAGAGTCATTATCTGGAGTGATGCTGAAGCAATTGATGAGAAGATAGATTTGGTGGATAAGTACGACCTTAGAGGAGTAGCGGTGTTCAAGGTTGACGGTGAAGAAGATTCTAAAATGTGGAAGTTATTCTAGAGGTACACGAAGTTTGATGTGGCTCGAGTCCTCGTGAGTCGTTAAGTGGTTTTGCTATAATTAAGATATGGAAAAACCGCTAATTGGTCTACTAGACTGTAATAATTTTTTCGTATCCTGCGAGAGGTTGTTTCGACCTGAATTGAAAGATCGACCAGTCGTAGTTTTATCTAGTAACGACGGTTGTGTGGTCGCTCGCTCAAAGGAGATA
>JAGQMJ010000062.1 GCA_020428685.1 Candidatus Kaiserbacteria bacterium | reverse complement strand
AAGTTTCTGAGACGAGTACTTCTCCATCAGCCGCGGTATTAAAGCCATTAATGGCGATTTGGCTGGCAAGGATGTTAGTGAAATCAACTACTACCTTAGTGATGAAGAGACTGAAGTTTACTAGGAGTGCGGCCAGAATGAGGCTGACGAGCCAGCGGCGGGTATTGGAGTTATCGCTATCCAGGATCATCTTGATACCGATATAGACCAAACCAAAGATGAAGGTGAGGTTGAAGATGTCTCGAACCGCCGTCCAGAGGTTGTTGATCACCAGATCAATACCATTATTGAAGACTTGGTCACCAAATCCGATAACGTACGTATTGATACCGGAATTCAAGAGTAGGCCGGCGAGACCAGCTAAAGTACCAAATACCGAGTTGACGATATTCCAGAGGATGTTATCGAACGTGCCGGGTCCCTCAGCTAGGGTTAGTAGTGGCACAGCAAAAAGCAGTATGGTCAGGAGTAGTGGAAATTTTCTTTTCAGCTGTGACATTACAATGGTTTATTAACTATTCG
>JAGQMJ010000061.1 GCA_020428685.1 Candidatus Kaiserbacteria bacterium | reverse complement strand
ATTGGCGCTTTCTTATTTGCTGGACCCACCGGCGTCCGTAAAACTGAACTATCAAAACAACTTGCTTCTCAGTTAGGGGTAGAGTTTATACGTTTTGACATGAGCGAGTACATGGAGAAACACGCGGTTTCTCGTCTTGTCGGCGCCCCTCCCGGATACGTGGGTTATGAAGAAGGTGGGCAACTCACTGAAGCCTTAAATAAACATCCACACGCTGTTATTCTTATGGATGAAGTTGAAAAGGCACATCCAGATTTAATTAATATTTTGTTGCAAGCCATGGATAATGGCAAAATAACAGATAATAATGGCAGATCAGCAGACTTCACAAACTCAATACTGATTATGACCAGTAATGCGGGCGCCTTTGAAGCCGCAAAAGGCGGCATGGGCATTCATCAAGAGCGCGGCTCAGCTGTTTCACTTGATGCCATTAAGAAAACCTTTCGCCCTGAGTTTCTCAACCGTCTTGATGCCATTGTTGAATTTACACCACTCAGTGAAGAAATCTTAATTCGCGTGGTGAATAAAT
>JAGQMJ010000060.1 GCA_020428685.1 Candidatus Kaiserbacteria bacterium | reverse complement strand
TGCGCTGGCACATGTTTTTCTCTGACCCTGATCAAGTCACGCTTTCGGCGGTACGAAGAACAATCACGAATGTAGGGGAGAATCACATCGAAGATCTGTTGAATCTACGCATTTGTGACCGTATTGGCACTGGCAGACCAAAAGAGCAACCGTTTCGCTTTCGAAAATATAAAGCAATGGTGGACCAGGCACTTCGAGACCCCATTTCAGTCAAAATGCTTCAAATAAATGGGGATAGGATTATGGATATCACTGGGGAAAAGCCGGGGAAAAAGCTTGGTTATGTATTACACGCCCTACTTGAAGAAGTACTTGAAGATCCGGGGAAAAACACTACAGAATATCTTGAGAACCGTGTCGCAGATCTCATACATACCGATGAAAAAACGTTAGAAAATATGGCTTTAGAGGGGAAAAAGCGACAAGAGGAGGAGGAACGGGTTGCCCTCTCAGAAATAGAGCGTCGACACAAGGTTGGATAGGTGCTAGTTTCACCCAATCCTTAAGGAATATAAACATTTTGAAAATATACAAAAGATAA
>JAGQMJ010000005.1 GCA_020428685.1 Candidatus Kaiserbacteria bacterium | reverse complement strand
GTGATCGCCACGATTCATACTCCACCTGAAATTCTTGCGTTGCAGACTCAGGAAAAATCCCCCTTTTAATCAACTGCTCTGTCAGCTCTATCAACAAGCTAGAGCGAAATACTGTACCGTCGATATCAAAGAATGCTACTGGTTTCATAATGAAAATGTTAAATCTGTTAATCGTGTTAACACTCTGCATCCAGGTATTTACGCTAGGAAAGGCGTAAATTCGGATGTAAATTCAGAATAGTCACTACGTTTCTTTCTTCATTTATCAAAGAATGCTACTGGTTTCATAATGAAAATGTTAAATCTGTTAATTATGTTAACACTCTGCATCCAGGAATTTACGCTAGGAAAGGCGTAAATTCGGATGTAAATTCAGAATAGTCACTACGTTCCTTTCTTCATTCATCAAAGAATGCTACTGGTTTCATAATTAAACTATTTTAGAAAAGAAAATGTCTTTACAGCTCGCTACCACTATATTCTCCCTAGGCAGGTCGAATCTAGTGAAGCGCCTGTATAAATTCGGAATAGTCACAGCTTTGCTGTTCGTTTCCTCATTTAAGAATGCTACTGGTTTCATAAACACATCTTAACAGCTTAGGTAAAGGTAATAAATACCGGTCGCCACTCAATCCACTCCGCATGGGCCAAAACTTCTTCTCGCAACTCCCCCTCTCTTTCTCGACCCACTCCAGTTATCTTGATTGAATTGTCTGGCTTAACCTCTTCAACCATTGCCAAGAAGCCAGAATTATCATCATCAATCATTTCTAGCACCGATCCAGTATGAGGAGTAAGACTGATAGTAGCTCCGCGTACTCCCTTTAAAATTGTTTTCCAATCCCCAGCCAGACGTGGTCTTACTTGGGGCCAAGCTACTCTTGAACCCCTTTGATTGAGTCTGTAGACAACATATTCCTCAGGCTGTAAGGCCAATCCTAGCTCACCTCCTAGCAGCTCGTCTTTCAAATACTGACGCAGCTTTACAACCTCCCTATTTGAATCGCCATACACATACCCAGATTTAAATTCTGGATACACCAAACTTTTACTGTCTGTCAAAGATGATGATTCTACCCAGCCTGAGAAATTGATAGATTGAACATGTACAAAGTCCTTACCCAAATCATCAACATAAACCTCTTCTCCATACTTCAGTCGTCCAACGACAGTATCGTAAGAAATAATGGGTTTTTGCAGACAGGGTGTACCATCCACTCGAACAAAGACTTTTTGCCCACTGACCAGCTCAGAGTCATAGGTATCATATTTGATTTCAGGAACAATCTTTTCCTTTTCCGTATCTGACTGTTTATCCACCCTGCCCACATCAACACTAACAGCGACCGCAGCATCAGGTTGCTGAATTTGCTTTCCCAAAACAAAAAACCATAAGTCCTTGAGGACTTCCCAAAAAGCAATTAACATAGGTGCATTTTACTGCACATTGGGTCGAATCAGCAAGTCGACCATAGCTCCAAAAGTAAGTATAAAGAAGATGACAAGAATCACTTGCCCCAGAACCGGAAGCAATAGCAAGGAGCCGACCCCGACCGCTCCCACAACCAAAGCTAGAAGAGTGACTTCTGAGCGGGGCTGATTAAATACTTTCATCAATAGAACGCCCAGCACGGCAGAAGAACCAACAATCGCCAACGAAATCAGCATCAAGTAAGCAAACATCAGCGTCATAGATACAAGACTACCCAAAACACTTAGCGCCAGTATCAAAGCAAGGAGAGGGACTGCAATAAAAGCAGCCAAGCCAATCAAGATTGGGCGTGGACTGAGAAGTGTTGCACGCTTGACCATCTGACTCATAGTCTTTCTAGAAACTAAGTACCATGCCAAACTCGCAAACAATAGGACCAGAAGTGGTGTAATCGCCTGAGAGAGAGTTGTGTCTTTCACGGGGATAATCGGGTCATTTCTCACCAAATCACCCGCTATAGAAGCGTTCAGCGCCTGAGTCACCAGATTACTGCTTACATAACTGACCGAACCGGCAATCTCCGCTCTATTTCCCAGCGTTAGATAATCTACTTTTACATCCACATCCCCTTCAACCAAACCATCAATCTGAAGCGAGCTAATTGTACCAATCACATCTCCACCTACAGATCCCTCGATAGTCACACTGTCTGCCAGCAAGATTACATCGCCAGAAATAGAGGCCGTAGAAAGAATATTGACCGTACTAGCTGCAATAAGAAGGTCTCCCATGACCGGATCTGCGATCGTAACCTCACCAGCGATTATTCGTAAATCATCGCTCACAGTGCCGTGTACATCGACACTACCTGCTGCTAAGAAAGCATCTTCGCCGATAAGACCCTTAATCGTAATCTGACCAGCCGCCATCACCGCATCCTCAGCAATCTCTCCAGAGATAGTAATCTTTCCAGCTGCTGAGTAAAAATCTCCTTCAATCTTCTGGTCGTCTGCAATCGAAACTTCATTACCAGAACGAACAACATTCTCTGCCTGCACCTCAAACACAGGAGTGAGGAAAGCAAGATTTAGAAAAACAAAAGCTAAAATTGTATTTTTCATAAAAATAATTAATCGACTTTAATATCTTCTCTAATGGTGTACTTACGTTCTTTTTCAATAGTCATTTTTTCAGCCACTTCGGCAATGACCTTATTCTCGTTCTCAACTTTTTCATCTTCTCTCTTCAGGGTGGATTCAGCGATATTTTCCTTTTCCCCCAAGTTCATAAGCAAAAACATCACGACCGCAACAGCAACGATACCAAACAGGTTGAGCAAAAGCATCATGGTTGCCCCTTTAATGATAGTGGCGCTCCAAGCTGCAATACCGATACCTACCGTTGCCAAAGGCGGAATCAAAGCCACAGCAATCGCAACACCTGGCAGAGCATCACCCCACTCAGGGCGAGCCAACATGTAAGATACAGCCGCTCCGGCCACTATTGCAACCAGCAAGTGCAGATGACTTGGATTGGTTCTAGACAAAACCTCAGCTGTCTCGTACATAGCCTCACCACCAAAGAAGAAGGCGGCTGCAACCGAAACCCCCAGCCCTACAGCTAAAGATTTGGTAAGAGTAGAAAGCGCACGCTGAAGTAAGCTATCATTTTCTTCCATCATTACCAGACCAAGAGCCGCGCCCAAAATCGGATACATCAAAGGCGCAATCAACATGCTGCCGATTACAATCGAACTGCTATTTAAAAGCAGACCCAAGGTCGCCATTAGCGTTGAAAGTCCGATTAGATAAAAGTAATCAAAATCAGGAGTTCCGTTTTCAACTAATTTTCTAATTAACGAAGCTTTATCCTTGTCGGGCAAGGCACGGAAACGAGCAAAAACAGACATAATATATATTTAACTCTATTAGTATACGTTGTTTACCCCCTCACGCAAACGACTTTTTAGGATTAAATGCTCTTATTGACCCACAAAAAAACTAGCACAGTTGCGAGCAGTGCAAAGAACAACAATATAAAGGAAGCAATCAGAAACTTGTTCATGGAGAAATGTATTCAATCGGCGCCTGCAGAATACTGATAATAGTAAGCGCTAACATAATCAGAAAAAAGGCAGCACAAAAAAGAGTTATTCTAGGTCGAGACAATTCTCTTTCGCCCGTATGCCAGTTACGAACGTATAGAAAAGAAAAAGCAAATTTGAAAAAACTCATACAACAACTTTATTATATAGTGTATCAGTCAATCAGAAGTTTTAAACCTGAGGAGCTGAATAAAGCTTCTACTGCACTACCGGTTTTAGCACTACAGTAAACTTTTCTTCCCCACGCAAAACCTCTAATTTGACATCACCTTCAGTAGACATCTGTCTAAGCATCATAGCCAAATCAACATCTTTCAAATCAACACCTTCGACTGAAAGAATTACATCTCCTTCTATCAGCCCCGCGGCGGCGGCAGGAGAATCTGGCAAAACAGCCGGTTCTACTGCACCATCTCCAGACACCAGCAAAGCGCCGTACGTGACTGGCAGCTTATTTAACCTCGCCATTTGCTCTGTAATCATCACATAACGCACTCCGATAGAAGGTCTGACGATTTTGCCGTATTTTGTAACCGAGTCAACGATGGACTTCACCTCATCTGCCGGTAAAGCAAAGCCAATATTGTCGGCTCCTTTAGAGGTTGCCACATTGACCCCAATTACTTTACCGTAAATATTGAGCAGAGGGCCACCAGAATTACCGGGGTTTATCGCTGCATCAGTCTGGATGACATGATCAAGCTTTTCGGTTTTACCAAAGTTATTGCTGGCTACAATAGTGCGAGACAGGCCAGAAACAACCCCGACCGAAACGGAGTTTCTAAACTCACCAAGAGCATTACCGATAGCGATTACTGTTTCACCCAACCTAACACTCTCTGACTTTGCAAATGAAATCGGCACTAGAGCTGACTGTAGCGGTTCATCAATTTTCAAAATCGCGATATCAAACTCATCATCTCTTGCCAAAACTACGGTTTCATAAGAAGTGCCATCATTTAGCATCACAGAGTAGCGGGCCGACTCGTCTTCTACCACATGTCTATTGGTAACGATTAAACCATCAACACTAACAATAAAGCCAGAGCCGCCGCCAACTTCCCTTTCTTCAGTTCCCTTTTCACGTATTTTTGTAATCCCCAGACCGCCAAACAAACCACCTGGAGCAAACGGCTCATAGTAACGCTCATAAACTGGCACATCTTTCGTCACTACGACAGATACTACCGCGTCATTGACCGCCTTAACCGTCTTGACTATCTGCTCACTGTCACTGATGGATTTACCTATCTCAGCACTTGATGACGAAAGCTCAGACTGCAAATAGCTCATCAAGCTACCCCTAAACAAGTACAGTAAACTAACAGACACTAGTAAGGTGAATAGAATACTCAGTAGAACTATCTTTGCTGTTTGATTTACTTGATTATCCATTTCTATTTTGTGAATAAAAATTACTCCTAATCATTTGCAAATAATCTTTGACCACGCTGCCACATTTCAGACTTTCCTTGTAGATGTAGCCAATACCACCACTCCGCTCCCCAAAGATACTGCATTTCATAATGTGTTCCTTCGGCGTATTTTAGAATATCTTCAAATTTTTCCAAATTCATTCTGGTGAATTGTGTCTCAAGTGGAACATCAATAATAGGCTCTAGTAGCCACGGTTCAGCTGATAGCTCGATGAGCATCGTTGGTTTTTCACCATATAAAACAGCCATTAGATTGTCTTTGACTCTGTATGCCCATGGTGGCAAAACTGTCCTAAATTGACCAAGCTCAGGATTCCAAAAATGCACATACACACTAGTACCAAACATATCTCCTCTAGAATATGCACCGGTCCACATTCCTAGATTACCACTGTCTGTTACCAAAATCTGCCTTGTCGGATCAAGCTCTCTTACCAGCGCAATTTCGGAATCTAAAAAGTCCTCATCCAGCTCTCCGCAGTGCGAAAATGCAAACACAGCCAAAAACGGCTCATTTTCTACCTGCCAAGTCACGACCGCAGGGCTATTTTTGTAACGCTCTACCACAGCTTCCATATAACGAATTTGCGCCTGATTTCTTTTTTCTAACTCCATTTCTCTCGCCCATTCCGGCACATGACACTCAGGCCAGCGTGGCAACCTTCGCCCTACTCCAAGTATCACCGTAGCACCAACTTCTTCGGCACGCTTAATCTGATAATCCAATTCAGAAAAATTATAGATATTTGGGACCGGTTCAATCATTGGCCAGTGGGCCGCTAATCTCAAGTGCCTAACCTTCAAATCATCCAAGATTGCGTCATATGTCACTTTCCAATCCAGACCGAGCTCACGTGCATAGAGGGTATTGAAAGACATTCCGTAGGTAATCTGCTCGGGCTTATCTTTTTGCGCCAACAAAAAAACCGCGAAAGCAAATACGCACACTAAAGCAATTATAGAATAAATAATCCTTTTCCACATAATATTTACCTTTATATTATCATGTGAACAAAACAAAGAATCCAACCAAAATCACAACCACATACAAGAAGCGGCGGAAGAATATTCCTGGTCGTGTATCTCTATCAGTAGCTGAATCAGGTAGCCAATGACCAAAAGTAATACTGATCAGCAGAATGAACACGAAGCGTAATCCATCAAGAGCCTGCACCACCGACACCTCACCCATATCTGTCGCCTTCAAAAGCATAAATGAAGCCACTCCAGCCAAAACCTTGGCGACCAGTACTATACCGCCGGCTTTCTTGGTTGTTTGTTTGGTCTGCTCGCGAATCTTGTCGTAGTAAGCCGGCACCAATAACAATGACAGCGTGAAAAGAACAAAACCAATACGTGACCAGAAGAACCCATTATCGAAACTAGTTTCCAAGAAAAGACCTTTCATGGTGATGTAGTGTAGTGCGAAGAAAATACCACTATGGACCACTTGAATTACAACCGTAACTTTAGGTAGTGTTTGTGCTACCAACATCGTACCGACTGAAAGCAGAATCACCCCCCAGACAAAATTATCATGAAGCTTAACATCCAAAAACAGATAGCTCATCCCAAACGAAGACAGCGCTGAAACAGAGCCAATAATCGGCAAAGCATTTGAGGCGTCGGCTCTCTTTAGAGCGTCATACATCGAAACCAGAGCGATGAAAAAGGTATAGGCTGCCAAAAAAGACATCGCCACCACCTGTATTGATGGTGACTTAATATTCTCTAATGAAGGAATACCGACGTCACTAAAGCCAGGCAAAAGTCCGAGGAGAAATATTACAATCCAGCCTCCTGTAATAAGGCAAGAATAGAAAGCGTATACGAAAGGCCTAGGTAAAACCTTTTCATCCGAAACAATGTACTTATCAAAGATAGCAACTATCGCATTCAAAAATTGTCCTGCGGTAGCGAGCAAAATCCAACTCATAAGCCTATTCTACTACGACATTGGTCTCACAAATTTCTTTATACACGTAAGCTGAGGGGCGAATTTTTCGCTCTAGAGTTTCATAATCAACCTTAATGAGACCAAAGCGCATCTCAAATCCTCTAGTCCACTCGTAATTATCCATCAACGACCAGTGCAAATAACCTCGTAAATCAACCCCGTCCTCAAATGCTTTATGGCACCAAATTAAGTGCTCTCGAATAAAGTCAGAGCGATACTTATCATCGGCGTCAGCTAATCCGTTTTCTGTAATATATATGGGCTTTTTATATTTTTTTAGAGACAGCAAAATATGGTATATACCTTCTGGAAAAATCTCCCAACCAAAATCACTAACTCTTTCATTATCATTAAACTGAATTCCCCACTTTGACTTGAACAGATTAATCCTTACTCGAGTGTGAAAATAATATTGTAGTCCAATAAAATCACAATTTGAAGCGTACACATCATATTCAGGATTATTCCGCCACCATTTAATAATTTTTACTGCCAAACGATTAACTAAGGTGTTTTCGTATGGCTCAAAATAAACCAGACTCTCACTAAACCCAACCTGCGCTTCAGGGTCTATGTTTTTAATTACTTGATATGTTTTCTTGTATACCTTAGCAATTTTTTTAATTACTTTTAATGCCGTAAAAATACGGAGTTTGTGATGCGGTGGACGATCACCAATTACATACCCGTGCCGAACTGGTGTTTCGGGCTCGTTATATACAACCCAAAATTTTACCAAATCTTCATATTCGTTAGTCAGTAACGAAACGTACCGCAAAAAATGACCTTCTGCGTCCTTGCTGACCCAGCCACCCTTCTCTACAAACCAAATCGGTAGAGTCCAGTGCCAAATAGTTACAAACGGAGTGATACCTCTGTCTCTAAGAGCCATCAGTACTCTTCGATAATGCTCAATCGCTTCTTGGTCAAATTTACCTTCCTCAGGTTCTATACGCGCCCATTCAATAGAAAAGCGGTGAGCATTGTGACCTAGCTCCTTAGCTAAATCAAAATCTTCTTCATAACGATTAAAGTGGTCACAGGCCAGACCACACGTGGGCACATACCCCTCCAGAGCTGACTTGGCCCAGTCATTGTTTTCTATTCCACCCTCAACCTGATATGAGGCAGTTGCTGCTCCCCAATAAAATCCGTCCGGAAATTTTTTCTGCATAATTCTCTTGTTTTATTTCCCCTCTTACGGGCGCTTTATAAATCTTTAGCCAACTCGATAGTCTTGATGCCGTACTGCTTCTTGGCAGCCCACCAGCCCAATCCTTTATTGACTCCATATCCAACCACCGCCAAAGCCAAAAAGTAGATCAGACCGAAAACAGTAAACTCTGGCACACTCTTAGTAGTAAATAAACCAATCAAAGTAGCTCCAACTCCCATCGAAGTCACAATGGTCAAATTCTTAACGTTATTGCTGGTACTTGCTGCAGCCAAGTCGGAGAAGACTTTGGCGGCTGAGTCCACGTACTGCTTGGTAAGATCCCAAATATCGTTGATGTATTCGAGAGTATCTGCCAGAGTTTCGTGCTTGTAGCCAAGCACATCTTGGAAGGACTTTAGGCGCTCATCGCCATCTGCAATGGACTTTCTAGTATTTAGATAAGTATCCATCTGATTGATACGCGTACCAATGAAGTCAATTGTTTTTTTGTACTGGTCAATCTTAGCTTTAAAGGCTGGTATTTCACTTCCCTGCATTTGTCCGCGTTCATTTACTTCAGCAATCCTTTCCCAGATATTTCTATGTAAATTCAAGTAACGGTGTAGCTGACCACGAAATTCTCGCACAAAAATCTGCTCTTCGATAAAGCGCATAACTTCTTCATCAGTAACTCCATGCTGATCTATGACATAGAGCTTGTCTCCGCGATAAACATCAAATTGTTCGTGATTGATGGCTAGATACTGCTTCTGATGAAACTCATCAAACAATTGACCGACTCTTTCGCCAGTAGCGCCTGTCGTGGTAACAAAGTAAGGATAGACAGTTTTGATATTTGCCAACTCCTTTGGCACTGGCGCACCAAGACTAAATATATAGCTGAAAGCTGGAGACAGCCGCTCTTCGTAATACTTGGTCAGAGAACCTATGTCAGCCTGCAGGTCGTGAGAGTGGGTGGTCGTAAGAACGATAAGTCCATCTTCATAAATCCTCACCTCAATCACATCGCTTTTTAAATAAACATACTCCAGTCTATCGACAGTCAAAACCAGCTCTTTTATATCCAAAGAATCTCTTAGTTTTACAAGCTCTTCTTTATCAAGAGCAAGCGGAGAATCTGCATCTCGCAAAAAATCATAAATTTCTCCCAGATGTAGACGAGTACGCTGAAACCATCCGCCAACATAAACACGTTTTATTTCCATTGCACTTATTGTAACCCAAGCCTCTTAAGTGATTGTTAAATATGCACAATTATAGAAACTCTATTGTATTAACAAAACTACTTGGAGCCAAGTATTGCAACCACTTTTCATACAAGCTAATTAATGCCAGCACATCACCAACATTCTTTTCCGCAATTACTCGATAACGCTCTTCTCTAAAAGCCGCATCAATTTCTTCACCTCCGAGCACGCTCGGATTTTCTATACCGTAGGCGCCACACAATAGCTGCAATGAGGGCCTATGTTGCATATTGCCGTGGAAGGAGAATTCATCCATCAAATCAACGTGGTACGGCTGCTGCTGTTTTGTGACGTAACGCTGTCTTGCAATACCTACTGTCGGCCTTACCCCAAGCGCAATTGAGCGATGGTGTATAAACGGCATGGTAAACGCCCGACCATTGAAGGTTACAAAAATATCGTACCCCTTGGCACCCTCCCAAAAATCTTCCAAAATCTCAGTCTCGGTACGTTGTTTACAGACAAAACCGTCTACCTCAAAACTTTCATCAGGTGTATTTGATACAAAATAAACAGCTCCGGTTTTGCGCTCAACGTCATAAACAGCTAAAGAGACAATGGTGGCTGTAAATGGCGACAAAGATAGACGTGAATGCACATCATCTAGCTTTTTATTTTTTTCTAAATCAGCAATGTTTGCCCTGTCAATACGGTGAGTCAGCGCAGCTCTAGTAATCCCTGGCAATTCTTTCCAGTCTACCGCTTTGGTTTCGATATCTACTATTAATGTTGCCATAATTAAATACTGACTGGTGGAGCTGAGAAACAATTTAAGACCGTTTCTCTACTATTGTTTAGGAAATATTGATACTGACCAGCGATACTTACGCCTCCGCAGTTGTCGGTCTGCACATCAGAAACTCCATAAATCGGAAAACCATCAAGCGCATATCCGACCAGTGTGTCAGGACCAAACACACCATAAAGCTTAGCTTCGGTGTTTCTTATCAGTGAACCATCTTGTGCTACACCTATCACATCGGTTGCGATGCAGCTTGTATTAGCTACAGGGCCACTTCTAATCGGCAACTGAAGATAAACATCTCGCTTTACTTCT
Source organism: Candidatus Kaiserbacteria bacterium (assembly GCA_020428685.1). GTDB lineage: Bacteria > Patescibacteriota > Minisyncoccia > Phycocordibacterales > UBA918 > OLB19. Next base: position 33,184 of record JAGQMJ010000005.1, on the reverse strand, counting down.
TGCTCCACTACAGCAGTACCTGATGCTCTCACTGAAGACTCACTCAAGACTTCTTCAAAGACAATTCTCGACCCTTCAACTACATCAAATTCTAATTTTGAAAAAGACCACTCACCTTGGAAAGGTCGATATCCCGAACACTTCTGCAAGCCAGAAATAGCCACCACTTCTTCATCCTCAGAAGAAACATTCTCTTCTTCATCAACTTCTGGCGAGTTTGTTAATTTTAAGCTTGAGTCTTTGGAAATTTTCTCTTTCATTGCTTTCAACCTTTCTTCACGCGACAAGCCTGAATCTTCATTGACTACAGCTACATAATCCTTCTCCTCATCATCGACAAACTGCTGCACCTGAGCTGGAGAAGACGGAGAAATACTTTTTTTGAAACTCGTGACCCCAATGGCAGTCACCAAAAAAACAATAGCCGTGAAAAATAAAATAAAATCTCGTGTTCTAAACATGACACTATAATAGCAAAGGGCGGCAGGCTACGCCTGCCGCCCTTTGAACAACTCCCTACTTCAACTTCTTCTCGGTCGCTACGGCTTTTTTCCTACCAGCTACCTTTATGTTTACCAACTGCTCTGCCCTGCGAATATCAGCCAATAATTTTGATCTTTCTGCGTTATACAAGAATAAATCGAAGACAGACCGACCGCCATTGCGCGCAAATATAGCTTTATCTCCCACCTTTTTCTTAACATTGATACTGTTAAAAGACTCTAATTGTTCAATCTTTTTAATACCTTTCATTTCGGTAATGACACCTTCTTTCTCAGCAAACCACTTCAAAGCACAAGCATATCCTTTGCACTTTTTTGGAATCACTGGCTTCTTCGGAATTCTAATGAAAATATCATTTAGAGTATGGTCTATGTCACAACTCAGTTCGTGTAATAAATGACGGAAACCTCCCATTCGCCCCCCAATCTCAACAATCTTCCATTCATCATCTAGTTTCATCAATTCAGTGTGAGCAATAGAACTTCGCAATCCTACCGCATGAATAGCATCTTCAGCGGCCTTACGAGCATTTTCGACTGTAGAACTTTTCAGGCCTGTAGGCGTCATTTGAATATGATTGTAAAAATCATCGTGACCGATTTTTTTAGCTGTTATTTGTTTTACCAAGGGACAGTGATAAATCGTCCCTCTTGAGTCAACGTAGGAGTCCAACGAATATAAGTCGCCATCCATATACTCTTCCGCAATAACCTTCGGTGATTCAATCCTATTATCAGCCGCATACGCCTTCTTAAGACTCCTAAATGTAAAGCCTAGTGTCTTTTCCAAATCTTCCTCATGATAGCAAATAGACACAAATAGACTAGCCGCCATATTGGTCGGCTTGATAATCATCGGAAAACCAACTTTTTCAGCAATACGACCTCTCTCTTCTTCTGAATTACTTTTTACCAGAGAGTACTTTGGCGTGATTTTTGGATTGTAGGCACGCATTCTTTTCCTCATCTCGTACTTATCACTAACGGTAATCAATGATTCACTGGTTGGAGTACGTAGATATGGAACATGCGGGATTATCTCAGCAAACCTGGCCATGCTGGACTCGCTTCGACAGGTGATCGCAAGAAGATTGTCTCTATATGGAGCTAGTGCCTCAATAACCTTATCCGGCTTAGAAAAATCACAAGAAACATATAGATCTAAATCCGGATTCTTATGTCTATCTTTAGCATCCTCCACCCGACTATCCCACAACAACATCACTTTGTATTCAGTTTTGTTTTCTTTGGAAAACTTCCGGACACTCTCAATAACACCAGCCGGTAACGACATCACGTAAACAATAATATTTTTTCGATTCTTCTTCATAAACCCTAAGGTGAATTTAAATTAAAAAACAGCACATGACATGACTGCATACTTTCTACCCATATTCAGACAATCGAAAGCATACAATGAAAAAACAAAAAAAGCTCGCTGCAACACACATGTTGTTAAAATCAACTCTTGACAACTTTGACTTATCAAATCAGATAGACTAGGATGACGGTCTAATAAATTCTACATGATTAATGAAAATAAATTCAATGATAGCAATCTACTAAAAAAGATTGCTGGAGAACTAGGCTACAACGTATCTGAAGTAACCTCTAAGAAGAATCGCCTTACGCTAAATATTTCGAAAAACAACAAATTCTACATTGCTAACGCTGGAAGTTACGGATACTATCCAGACAACCGCAGATGGCACACAGCACTATTCAAGAATAAGATTCAGTCAGGCAAATTACTTAAAGAGCTCGGGTACTCATTTGTTAAGTCTCACGACTACACTGTCAGTAATTTAACGTTGAATGAAATCATATCTGATCTAGAAAACCTCTCGTTTGATTTCCCTATCATAATTAAACCAAACGACGGAATGAAAGGTAAGGATATAAAATACATCGACACTCTGAGCCAGCTAATCAAAGAAGCGACGGCCAGATACGAGGAAAATTGCGATTTTTGTGTACAACCAATAATTGAGGATAAAGAATACAGAATACTGTATGTCAACAACAGTGTACAAGTTGTACACTCAAAGAGCTTAAACGTGATTACTGGTGACGGATATAGTAGCGTTGAAAAATTGCTTTCAGAACAAGCTTCACACCTATCAGATAATGATTTCTTGCAAAAAGAGCTTGTTAATAAAGGCATAGACATCGAGTCAATACTGGAAGAAGGACACAATGTTAAGACACATATAACCAAAATCACTCACGGTGAGTCTGTTAATGAGATATATTTTAACGACAATATACCAGAAGCAGTAAAAACATGGACCAGTAATCTCGGAAAAGACCTGTCCTCGTCTGTAATGGGGATAGATATTTTTGCTACAGATATAAACAATCCAGACACATTCAAAATCATTGAAATTAACTCAAACCCAGCTTTTTCATACATCGTTAATAAGTTTAACGGGTATAACGAAATTAAAAAAATGTGGGAAGACACTTTAAGTGCCTACTTTTCTAATTAAAGACAGTAAACCTCGACCAACAGATAAGTTTGGTATAGCACTACGAATACCACCTAATTGCGGAGCTCTATTCAACTCTATAAAAACCAAGCCTTTTGGAGTTCTCATAAAATCTATTCCACACAAATCAATGTAACCAATCCTTACAACTCTTCGACACAATTCAATTTCTTCAAAACTCATCTCGTCAACCTCAACGCTAGCACCGTGAGAAACATTATTCAGTAATGGCTCTTCAGAAGACCTTGTTCTTCGAATTGCACCTAAAAATTCATCCCCAACAAAAAGAGCTCTAACATCATAAGAATTTTCAACTACTTCCTGTATTGTAATTAGTGCTGACTCTTTACTATTTGCTCTTTCTGCAAAATCAAGCAGCTCTTGTCTGTTACCTGCAAGCTCAACACTCTCACCTCTATCACCTTTCCCTTTAACAACGCACGGATAACAAAAAGCTTTTTCCAAAGACTGAATATTTTTTACTAAAGATTTGTGTGAAGAAATAATTGTGTCAGGAACAGAGAAACCGTTCATAGCTAATCTTGGAATAGCGAAAGATTTTTCTGCAAAATCAGAGTGGAATTCGTTACTTTTATCACTAAACCCAACCTTGGCAAGTTTTAGTATATGACAAATGAGCGCTACTAGCGCAGAGTCTTTTCTTCTTAACCTGACAAAAAAGAAAGCTTTTTTGTAATCGATGCATCCACGCGGTGAAACAATCTCCACCTTGCCTGACTTAACTTCTATCCACAAATCATTGGAGTTTATAAAATCGACTTTGTATGCACCACTGCAAGCTTCATTAATATCTTCTTTTAACACCACTTCATTTTCCGAACTTCCAGCATTTAGAACAATAATCTTTTCTACCATATCTTAAATCCCAAACTTTACATTTGAGGCTGGCTTGGTGGTGGATGCAGAAGATGGGTCGACCGCTAGAGCAATCTGCTCAATAAATGCTGGGAAAGAATCAAACTCCATTCGTTCTCCGTTGAGGAAAAATGTTGGGGTACCGGTCAGCTTTAGTGCACGACCCTCTCCTACACTGTCACGCACTTTGTCGCGCAAGACAGAAGCATTCATGTGTCGACGGAATAAATCCATGTCCAAATCTAATTCTTCAGCGTACTTAATAAATAGAGCGTTGGCAGTATTTGAATTTGACCAAGCTTGTTGATTGGCAAATAAAGCGTCGTGATACTCGAAGAATTTACCTTGCTGTGCTGCTGCTTCTGCTGCTACCGCTGCTGGCATTGCATAGTTGTGAATTGGCAATGGGAAATGCTTGTATTCAAAGCGTAGATTGTCTCCGTATTCCTCTAGTACACCATTTAAAACTGGCTGGAAAGAAGCACAGGCCGGACACTGAAAATCACTATACTCAGTCAAAGTCACTGTCGCCTCCTCATTTCCTTTTACGTGTTCCAAAATCTCTACCCCTTCATTATTTTGTTCAGCTGCGTAATTGGAGTAAACAATCGCCCCTCCAAACAACACTACGGTGATAACACCGATAATTACCCATGGATTTTTCATATGTATGACAGTTTATCATATTCACCCACAGTGATTAAACCTAGACAAACATTTGTTTGTTACACTTAAAGAATGTACGAAAAACCTCATCACCCTTGGTCAGACAATCTAGAAACCATCACCAAACAACTGAATACCAATCTTTCCAAAGGAATCACTGAGGAAGAAGCTGGTAAACGCATCAAAATTTCAGGTGAGAATATTTTTGAATCTACCAAGGAAAAGACTGCTCTCTCCATATTTCTGAGGCAATTCACCAGCCCACTAATCATAATTCTCTGTATTGCAGTCGTTATCACTGCATCGCTCCAAGAATGGTTGGACACGATCATTATTGCCTTTGCTGTGATAGTCAATGCGATTCTCGGCTTTGTACAAGAATTCAAAGCAGAAAAAGCCATCACTGACTTGCGTTCATATATTACTCATCGCACCAGAGTCATCCGCGATGGACATGAGCTAGAAATCGACCCTAGGCTTTTAGTGCCAGGAGATATCATTCATATTACTCACGGCTCACGTATCACCGCTGACGCTAGAATCATTAAAGAAATCAGCTTCACAGCCGATGAGTCTATTCTGACCGGAGAATCATTGCCAGTAGAAAAAGAAACTGGCCCGCTTTCAGAGACAGCCGGACTACCAGACAGGACCAACATGGTCTTTGCCGGCACGCTTGGTATAGACGGCTCCGCTTATGCTGTGGTGACAGCTACTGGGTACGACACCGAAATCGGCAAACTTGCCAGACTGGTCGCAGACACCAAGTCCGAACAAACCCCCCTTCAAAAAGCCCTCACTACTCTTACCTGGGTAATTATTGTTATTACTACACTGGCTGTTATAGGTATATTTATCATCGGCATTATGCAGGGCCAAGAACTCTATGAAATGCTCCTTATCTCTATCGCTGTTTTGGTAGGCTCAGTTCCTGAAGCGTTACCGATTGGATTGACGGCTATTTTGGCTATTGGGGTCGAGAGAATCGCCAAGAAAAAAGGCATCATGCGCAGTCTGACAGCATCCGAAACTCTTGGCTCCACTTCCATCATCATCACCGACAAGACCGGCACCCTGACTCAAGCCGATATGCGCTTGGTCGACATAGACACCACAGCCCAGCTAATAGACGCAAATTTTACCCCATCCAACCACAGCGACAATTTCAATCATGAACAAAGAGAAATCCTGACCGTGGCTCGCTGTGCCGCTGATGTAATGATTGAAAATCCAGAAGAAGATTATGAAAACTGGGTCATGGCTGGCTCCGACCTAGAAACCAATATCGTCAAAGCTGCCGGCAAGCACAATATACTTCAGACCGTCGCTGAACGAGCCGACATCCAAATCAGAATCCCTTTTAGTTCAAAGTACAAGTATTCAGTAGTACGCATCCCGAGTCACTACTTACCATCTGGATTAAGTCAATTTGAAGACCCACACGTGGTCATGGGCGCGCCTGATATTCTTTTATCTCTTTCTTACTTGGACCAAGAATCAAAAGACAAGCTGCAGCAAGCAGTGAATTCTCATAGTGAGTATGGCCGGCGTGTCCTTGGTGTCGCTCTCCTGACACCACACGTGGAGCCGGCCTCAATGACGACAGACCACGTCACAAATCTCACCTTTTTAGGGGTACTCAGTTTTCATGACCCAATCAGAGAGGAAGTACCGGCCGCTCTCAAGCGCATCCAGTCTTACGGCACTAGAGTTATCATGGCTACTGGTGACTTACCCGGTACCGCCCTTGCAGTAGCCAGAGAGATTGGCTGGCAGGTAGACAAGACCAATGTCCTCACTGGTAAACAGCTTCAGCAATTGAGTGACGAGGATTTGATAAAAATTCTCGACAGAATTCACATCTTTGCTCGGGTTACTCCAGAAGATAAGCTTCGTATCACCCGCCTACACCAGTCACAAGGCGAGATAGTCGCCATGACGGGAGATGGAGTCAACGACGCCCCATCACTCAAAGCCGCCAACATCGGTATTGCAGTCGGTTCTGGTAGCGACGTAGCAAAGAGCGTAGCGGACTTGATTTTGCTCGACAACAACTTCAAGACCATCGTGGCCACCATTGAGGAAGGTAAACAGATTTTAGCCAACATTAAAAAAATGTTTGTCTACCTGATGTCCAACGCTCTTGATGAACTCTTCCTTATCGGTGGAGCCATCATTGCCGGCGTAGCTCTACCTCTGACCGCAGTGCAGATTATTTGGGTCAACCTCTTCACTGGAAGTTTGCCGGCCATCGCTTTTGCCTTTGACCGTCAACACATGAGAGAAAGCGAATCCACCAGTAAGGAATTTTTTGATCCTAGAGTTTTATTTCTAACCATCTTCATCGGCATCACAGTTTCACTCATGCTAGTAATGATGTACCTAGGATTACTAAAATACAACGTACCAGTTGAACTAGCACGTAGTATTTTGTTTGCCAGCTTCGGAACTTACACCCTATTTATTGCCTTTTCATTCCGTGACCTCACTCGACCAATATTCAAATACTCCCTAACCGAGAACAGACTTTTGATTGCTGGCGTAGTCATAGGAATGATTATGATGGTGGCCACTTTCTCAATTCCCTTCCTCAAATCAACCTTTGAAGTTGAGTCATTATCACTTTTCTGGATTGGATTTGTGGCTCTTTGGAGCATTGTAAATATCGCTGTGGTTGAGGCTGCTAAGTGGTTTGCTAATGCCTTTATTGTAAAATCAGTGGACAAGAAGCCAAAAGTATCATAGCCTCATACAACTATGCCAATGAAGCCAAATTTTGTTAGAAAGAAAAAGCGCCAAGTACACGGCACTACTTTTTGGGATCAGGAATACAACAACCCTACCCACCTAAAGCTTTCAACCAAAGAAAGTGAGGACTTAGCGAAATTCACGCGCTGGCTGATTCGGCGTGAGCGCACAGACTTGCTGACTCCCCCAGCCAGCGCCATCGATGCCGGTTGTGGCAATGGTCGTAACTTGATATTCCTGGCTAATGAATTTGAAATGAAAGGAGTTGGTTTCGACATTTCTTCGGCTGCCATCAGCCAAGCAAAAGCAGCTTCAGAGAAACTAGAAATCGAATACGATGTGCGTACGGCTGCCGACAAAATACCAGTCGAAGACTCATCACAATCTCTCGCACTAGACATGATGACATCACACTTCCTTGACGCTAAAGGCCGAGAACAGCTCCGTGACGAGCTACATCGCACCTTAGTGCCTGGAGGATACTTGTTTATGAAAACTTTCCTGAAGGATAAAGATCTTCATACTGCACGCCTAATATCTGAAAGACCGGGCACAGAAGAAGGAAGCTACATTCACCCTGTTATGGGAGTAGCGGAATATGTCTACAGTGAGGAGGAGCTAGTTGCATTTCTATCAGAAAAATTTATTGTGCGAAAAATTTACCGCTCACATAAGCACGCCTTTAAAGGCCGAGCCAGAAAGCGCCGCACCATTTCTATCTACGCAGAAAAAGATTACGATAAAAATATTTAATCTATGAAAAAGTATTTCAACCGATTTCCACATGCAGTTCGAGGCATCACTTATGCCACTGGCAATGACTTTGGTTTTAGAACTCAAGTTTATTTAGGGTTAGTCGTAGCTTTTATTGTCTTTGCAATCTATTCTCCATTATCACTTTTTGAGTTTTTGTTTATCTTGCTTGGCTGGTTTTTGATTCTTATTACTGAGCTGCAAAATTCGGCACTAGAGATCGCCTTGGATCAACTACATCCAGAACTTCACGATTCTATCGGAAGAAGTAAGGATATGGCAGCTGGTGCAGTTCTATTAGCGGGATTATTTTTGACGATTGTTTTGATTGCACTTCTTCTGTCGAGGCTTATTTAAATGCGATTATTAAAGGGCGGGGCCTTCGGCCCCGCCCTTTAACAATCCCCACCCCAACTAAAACTGTAAATTCAATTCTTCTTCGTACACTGTTCCGTACTCCATTCCAGCTGGCATCAAGTCATTCACGTCACGGAATAAAACTTCACTTGGCGGATTGAAAACACTATTATCTATGTTTTCCCAAGGCGCGCAATTGTATCGAACTTCAGAATCCATCGGTACTGGTTCATTATTTTCGAAATCAGTGTTGTTCATTGCCTCTACCTCCATTTTTACACCATATGACTTACCTTCTATCTCTGACCAAGCGTAAAAGTAATCACCTTCAATAATCACCGAAGACAAAATCTCGCCACCAAACTCAGGAGATTTGGTCAAAAAATCACCTCTGATTCTTCCGTCGCTCACAAAATATGTACCCGTAACCACTGACTCTAATTCACTTGGCTGATAAGAAATATTACATTCCAAATCATCCGAAAACTCTCTCAAACTAGCTAAAGTTCCATAACCAGAAAGTTTACTCGGCTCAACCTTACCCACCTCATCTTCTGAAGCCATTTCTTCTCCAGACTGCACTGCCACCACATCATCATGTGGCGGAGCAAAAACTGTGTTGTATGCAAAGATTGCGATAATAACTGCGACGATACTTATTGCTGCTGCGTATTTCATATAGAATAATTATACTCCTTTATCCCAGTTTTTCATCTAAAATCCAGGTAAATGTGTCATAATATACCCAAAATGATTTCCCGTAATAACCTCATCCGCCTGATTTACAGCCTGGCCATAATCCTATCAATCGCTACAGCGACTGGCATCATCATGTTACTTGAATCAAAAAGTCATATTTTTGTAAACTCATTCAAAGCTCCACAGGCAGAAAGTCTAATCGAACCATTCCCGGTCGGAGTAAACCCAATCGCAAAGACTATCACACCTAGTCCAGTAGCGGACAGCTACTTCTACAACACTATCGCCTCAGCATCAGACTCTAGAGATAATTGGTGGAATCAAGTTGCCTCTGTTTTTGCCAGCAAAAACTGGTACCAGAATCTAGCTTCTCCCGTCAGTCGCATCATTGTAATTTGGCCAGGTGAGAGAAAGGAAGAAATCAGCAACAACATTGCTAAAATCCTAAAGTGGGACAATGAGCAAGTGGTTGAATTCAAGCGAATTGTTGACGCTTCAGACCCGATTTTGAGTGAGGGAAAATACTACCCTGGTCAGTATGTGGCCCATGTAGGAGCCACTCCAGAAGACATCAAAAATGTAATCAACGAGAGTTTTGAGTCTGAGGTTTTGACTAGATACACTGAAGAAGTTGCTCTGCAAGTCCCGCTGGAAGATGCTCTAATAATCGCCTCTTTACTGGAACGCGAAGCAAGTGATTTCAATAACATGCGTGAAATCTCTGGCGTTATCTGGAACAGAATTTTTATCGATATGCCGCTACAGCTAGACGCTACCTTGCAGTACGCAAAAGGCAGCAACAAATACGAGCCCCGCTGGTGGCCAATAGTAAAGTCGAAAGACAAGTTTATCGAGTCACCTTTTAACACCTACAAATACAAAGGCTTACCTCCAGCTCCAATCGCAAACCCTTCCGCAGAGTCCATCCTGGCCGCTTTGAATCCGATTGTTACAGAGTGCCTATTCTACTTTCACACTTCAGATAAAGCCTATCACTGCTCAAAAGACTACGAAGAACACGTAGCAAAACTCAAAACTATCTACGGGCGAGGCAGCTAGGAAATAGGACAAATTAAAGGATCGTTTATTCTTTTAGTCAGGTACCAGATAGACGCAGACAAAAGCAAAAGTCCTAAGATACCAAATTCAGCACCATGGAATGGCAAGAGAGCAATCAAACCTCCAGCTCCAAAAGTAGTCAAAAGTGCCGACAAAACAACCGAGCCGCAAGCAGCGCAACCTACCCCAAACACACCGCTAATTATTCCTCCTAGACTAGACCATTCCGCAGACCTACCAGTGGCAGCGGACTGTCTTCGTCTTATGTAATACAAAAGTAAAGAAATATTAATACCAAACAACACCGAAGTTGTGATCGTAGTAAAGGCCGACAAGGTCGTAAAGTTGGTGAAAATTGAGCCGTAGATATCCAAAATAAAACTCATCTTCCCTGCCACAGACAATGAATCAGAATTGTAAATCTGAGCTATCAGATTTGTATTTGGCAACAAAAGAGCCGCACTCAAAACGATGAATGCGACTACAATTGTTAGTTGTGTATAGCGAGCATTACGGAACACTCTACCAAACACATCCAAAATCATGCCTAAGCTTCTTTTTTAGCCAACTCAATAACCTGTTCGATTGTTTGCTGGGGTAAGGCTCCGTTGATTGGGTAAGTCTTACCAGAAGGGCCAATCAAAATACTCCAAGGTGTTCCTCTGCCTCCAGTTTCAACTGCATTATCCATATCAGCTTGTACCTTAGACAACTGACGCCCGCTATCAAAACACTCGGTAAAAGCGGCAGTATTTACTCCAGATTCTGTTACCAACTTTCCGATCAATTCAGCATGAGCTGTCTTGTCACCAGCTCCACGAGCGGCAAAGTAACCATCAGTAAAGATCCAAAAAGCATCATCGCCTCCCAGCTCAGCTACACATTCAGAAGCCATCGCTACGGCTGGCGCCTGCGGATGAAGTTGTTCTAGTGGAAATTGACGATAAACCCAAGCGATGTCGTCTCCGTATTTTTCGGCCACTACTTTCATAGTATCGTGAAAACGACTACAGAAAGGACAGTCAAAATCCGAATATTCAACAATCTTTATCTCGGCATTTCGGTTTCCTTTTACATGATCTTTATCTGTAATTGGATTGATTTTACTTGTGTTGTCTGCCACTTTCTCAGGCTGAGCTACCGGCACATCACTTCCCTTGGCTGGAGCTCCTCCAAAATACATTCCAGCCCCAACAGCAATTCCTGCAATTACGATCGAAATCGGGATTAATAAATCTTTCATAAGAGTACTGCTCGGCTGTGACACGGTCGCCACTGGTTGTGATGAAGTATTTTGAACTTCGGTCTGATTATTTTCTTCTTGCATATCCTTTATATTACGTTCAATTATTTTCTATCTTTCATCGACTAGTATACATGCTAAGAACGCACTTCTCTAGGCAAGAAGTGGAATTAGCGGCGATTATGCTTTTGTTTCAATACAGCCGCGTACTTTTGATGCAACCTTTTTTGAGTTTGTTTGTAATGTTGAGCAGAAGAATCATTATCTTTACTTTGCTGCCATTCTCTTTCACGCAGGAGTTTATGATAGTTTTGTATTTCTCGTTCAGAAATTTCACCTGACGCCAAAGCTTCTACCACCGCACAGCCCTCGCTCTTTTCGTGATCACAATTAGAAAAACGACATTCTGACGCTAGACTTTCAATCTTATCAAATACCGCCAACTCGTCTTCAGCTTCACTGTCGAGCACCCCAAGCTCCCTCATGCCAGGAGTATCAATCAAGAAACCGCCTGTTGGTAGACTGAATAATTGTCTAGAGGTAGTGGTGTGGCGACCTCGATTATCATCTTCTCTCGTTGGCTGGACTGACTGTCTTGCTGTCTGCAGTAGCCAGTTGGTGATAGTCGACTTTCCAGCTCCAGATGAGCCGAGCAGTACTGCCGTGGTGGCTGGAGTTATGTACGACTGCAGCTCCGGCATACCATCACCACCCAAAGCAGAAGTAAGCAGCACCGGTGTTACTCCAGCCACCCCTTCAACCTCTTTCAGATATGAATCAACATCCTCTACAACATCAGCCTTATTCAAAACAACCACGGCTGGGATATCACTTTGCTTAGCGAGAAGTAAGTAGCGCTCCAGGCGGCTAATATTAAAATCCAAGTCCAAACCCATTACGATAAATATCAAATCAACATTAGTGGCAATTATCTGTTCATCTTCTCCATCAGCCGCTCGGCGCTTGATGATAGTCCTTCGTTCGTGAACGCTTTCTATCACAGCTTTTTCGTCTTCAAGCAAAGTCATGTCGACATAGTCTCCGACTTTTGGAAAACCACCTTCAGCATGAAAATTTCCCCGCACGGTAGCTGTCACTTCTCCCATATCATTTGTGACCGTGAAATTTGTTCTATGAGCTTCTGTTATGCGGCCTTGCACCATAAAATAATGAATTACATTTCATCAACTACATCAATTCCGAGAATTTCCATGCCGCTCTTTAGACAATCTCCAACGGTTTTTACGATAGCCAAACGGTACGCTTCCTTATCAGAACCATCTAAAATAGTTTCCTTCGCATACCAGCGATTGAACTCACTACTGACCTCTAGCAGGTATTGAGCCACATGGTGAACAGACAAATCTTTAGCAGATTTTTCTAAAACTTCATTAAAATAGAAAAGAGTTCTAAGTAATTCAGCTTCTTCGCCCAACACTTCTGGCGCTGAGATTTCCTCAGACAATACTCGAGCAGCCTTACGCAGAATCGACTGCGTGCGAACATACGAATACATGACATATATTCCAGAATCTCCATGAACATCTACCGACTGAGAAACATCAAAGGTCATATCCTGAGAGCGGTCAGATTTAAGGAAACTAAATTTAACCGCTGCCAAAGCCAGCTTTTCTGATAGCTCATCTTGCTTACTAGGCTCATGCCTTTCTTCTTCAACAAAGCGTTGTTTGATAACACTTTTTACCTCATCTATCACATCATCAATCAAAACTACTGTCCCTGCTCGAGATGACATTTTTTGGAAACCGCCATCATCCGCCTTTAGTCCGACATACCCATAAGTAACGTGATTGAAGTCTGAAACTTTTCCTATACCAAGCTGCTCACACACAGCAAATAACTGCCGCATAGCCAAGGACTGGTCGGGACCAATCACCCAAACCATCTTGTCAGCTTGATGAGTCTTTCGCTTTAGGTCTGTCAAAGCAATGTCTTGGGTTATATACAGCGATGTGCCATCATTTTTAAGAAGAATAGTATCTGGGATTTTAAAGGATTCTAGATTGGTTAGAACCGCACCATCTTCGAGCTTGGTAAAAATGCCCTGTTCCAATCCCTTTGAAACATAGTCTTTACCAGCTTGATAATGTTCATGCTCATACCAAATTTTATCCCAATGACTGCCGAGTCTGGTCAGAGTTTGATTGATGCCTGAGTAAGAAAAATTCAAAACATGTTGCCACAACTGTCGCACCAGCTCATCACCTGCTTCCCAGTCGACCACCATTTTTCTGACTTGATTTTCAATTTCTGGATTTGAAGCTATATCCTTTTCTGCTAACACATAGCACTCAGCCACAAATCTATCGGCCTTCATTTCTTTTTCCTCTGGAGTGAACCATTCACTCTGATGAGATGTCCAATAAGCAATATTTGTCTCGGCTTCTGCATTCTTTTTCATGTGTGCCAAAAAACCATACATGAGTTTTGCTATAGCGATACCGCGATCATTGTAGACCGCCTCTGCAACAACCTCTGCCCCATTCCAATTAAGAATTCTGACGATTCCCATCCCGACAAGATTGTTGCGTAGGTGACCAAGATGCATTGCCTTATTTGGGTTTGGAGATGTGTGTTCTACCACCCATTTTTGACCTGAAAGTGAGGCATTTTTCTTGAATGCTTGATTGCTTAAAGCGGCGTTGGCAGTAGACACCTTCACTTCTGGTGAAAAGAAAAAATTAATAAAACCAGGTTTCACAGCTACTACTTTTTCAATCCCAGAGACTGATTTAGTTTCCAAAAAGTTTACAATCTCTTCCGCTAGTGCCAAAGGAGACATAGAGCAGGTCTTGGCGTAACGCATGGCGACGTTGGTGGTATAGTCACCAAATTCTGAGTTGGCAGCACGCTCAATCAGCACGTCGGGTGACGATATATTTTTAGTATTCAAAAAGTCGGCCAAATCAGCCTGCACTTGCTCTAAAAGTTGTTTAACCATAACGTTTCTGTTCGCTATACCATAGCATATCATGCTAAAAAGTCAGGCTGATTTGGCCGACTAAACTAAAACGAAAAGAAAAAGCGCCGGATATAAGCTCGGCGCTTTTTAAACAGAGTGTCACTTACACGTGAACACTTCTCGGGTCCTGATGTGTTCAAACCGCTCATGGGGTGACACAGAACCGATAACTATCCCCAGTTTAGTCTCAGGGCCAGGTTTTCTCCCCTTACTGTAGGCCTCATCGGGGCAAGGATCGGGATTGCGCGCACTTTTGCGCGCAATCGGACGGCAACAAACTGTCGGTACTGTACCGTCTGAAAACCGGTCACCTGAACACAATGTCAGTGTACCCTCCGTATCAAGAGCATGATTGCAGTTTCCCAAAAAAGTAACAGCTTCAAACACCAGTCTTTCGATAAGTGTCATGCCGCGAACACAACCTTGACTGAGAACATCTGCTGACACATTTGCGTAATCAACATCAGCCTCAAGGTTCGAATTGGCAAAGATTGCATAGCCGTGGTTAGAATTATTCCTGACTGAAAATTCAGGATCAATCGTTTTCTCGTTCAGAACTGAAGATTCAACCCGGATTAAATACTTCAACCACAGCTCATCAAGCAATGAATCAACAGTCAACCCTTTTGGTATCAACAGTAAGTGACGAGTGTCATGACCCACTTCGGGCAAACTGAAATCACGCGGATTAAGTGCGTAATCCAGACGAGACCACAGATTATACTGCCGACGTACCTGGGCCTGCAAAGTCATAACACCGAGTCCAACCACGCTTGAATCAAGGACGGCCGAAGTCATACGATTTCCCTCTCTTTAAGTTAATCAATGAGCTAATTCAGCCCACATATTGTTACAGAACAACAACGATGTCAAACTTCAATTGGGTAAAGTTTGGCCGCTTCCAAAGGAAGCGGCCAGAAATCATCTCATCACCGTTCTCAACATCACCTCATCCAAGCGACCTTTCACGCAAATCGCATCAAGGTCGCTCCTCAGCACCACCTCAATATACTTCGGAACGTTTGCATGAACCAGCTCACGCTCGCCGTCAGAAAGACCGTCACTGGTCTCATAAATAGCCCAATACAAAAAAATAATAATACTCATAGGGCAATTCTTATCAGCAATTCCATCCACGATATAAGGATGAAGTTTTTTGACACAGTAATCTGAGTCATCGACCCGATTCAGTCGCGACAACATCGTCTCGATGTCAGATGGCTCAACTATTCTACACTTACCCATTTCACACCCCCGAGGCGGAAAACAAATCTAGCTCAAAGATAGCAAAAACAATTTAATTTACAACCAACTTTAATTGTCCCTGTCTTCAAAATTCTCTTGTTTCTTAATACGAATTCTTCTAATCGTCAGCACAACCAGAGACCCTACGAGCAATACCCAAAATACGATTTCAAATGGATGCATATTTACCTTAGTTTTACAGCTGTTCCGTAGACTAATATCTCCGCCGCACCTTGTGCAATCATTGATGTTGTAATCCGAAGACCGACAATCGCGTCTGCTCCAAGACTCATAGCTTCAGCTTCAATTCTCTGCAATGCCTGTTCGCGGGATTGAGCCTGGAGCTTGGTATATTCCTCTATCTCTCCACCCACAATACTTTTTAAGCCAGCTAAAATATCGCGCCCAACATTGCGCGCTCGTACTGTACCACCTCGAACCACTCCTAAAACCTCAGTCACTTCTCTATTTGGAACAAATTCTGTTGTTGTCATTATCATATGTATAAATATTAGCAAAAATTACTCATAACGTAAGGCTTCAATCGGACTCTTCTTAGCGGCTTGATTGGCTGGATAAATACCAAACAAAAGCCCAACTCCAGCCGAAACACCCACCCCAAGCAGCGAGCCGCCAACTGGGAAAATGTATTCCCAGCCCTCCGCCACTGTTTGAGACAAAATTAGTGCCGCCAAAAATGAAAAGCTGGCTCCAATAATAATCCCAATCACTCCACCCAGACTAGTCAAAATAATTGCCTCAGACAAAAACTGATTGAGAATATCCTGACGAGTTGCGCCCAAAGCCTTACGTAGACCAATCTCTTTGGTTCGCTCCGACACAGACACCAGCATAATATTCATGATTCCCACCCCTCCAACCACCAGCGAGATAGCAACCACAGTAATCAAAAACGAAGTGAAGATAGTCACAATCGTTTGTATCATTTCAATCGTCTCTTCTTGAGTAGTGATATTAAAATCATTCTCCTCATGAAAACTTAAATCATGGACATCACGCAAAGTCACCTCAACATCGTATGCCAATTTCTCAGCGTTTTCTGGTGAATCAGCCCTGATCATGACCTCAGCAAAATAATCAGTCCCCGTGATGTAAGTCTGAACCGATGTCTGAGGTATCAAAACAAGAGTATCAATGTTGAATCCGCCCACATTGCCCTTGTCTTCAAAAACTCCAATTACTTTGAATTTTTTATCTTTTATTTTCACCTGCTTGCCAACTGCGCGCGAGCTACCAAACAAATCATTCTTAATCTCACTTCCAATAATTGCCACTCTCGCCTCTTGGTCTATATCGTCATCAGTATACAAATGCCCCTCACTCAAACCAATATCAAAAAGATTGGCTATGAATTCGGCCGGCGCGCCCATGATGGATGGTCTATACAAATCACCCTGATACTCGACCGACTCATAAGTAATCACCAGTGGCGCAATCTCAACCAAATTGGGTACATTCTGCTTTCGCTTTAACGCCTCGATATCCTTTTTGGTGATAGTTTGAGAATACAGAGTCTGAGTAAAGTCAGTCAGACTATTTCCTGGGCGCAAAATCACAGTCTCAGGGCCAAGTCCACTCACCTCACCCAGAATCATCGCCTCTGCTCCTTTACCAAGCGACATCACCATGATAATCGCCGCCACACCAATCACAATACCAAGAATCGTCAACGCTGAGCGAGATTTGTGTGACTCGAGTGCTTGCAGAGCAGTCAATAAAACGTGTTTAAAGGGCATAATTATTTTCTAAAATCTAACTTAGCGTCACGACGGTTTAGATTCTTCTTATCACTCTCTACTTTCCCGTCTACTATGTATATCATCCTGTCAGCATGCTCAGCCGTAAACGTCTCATGCGTAATAAGCAAAATGGTGTGACCAAACTTATCGTGCAACTCTTGAAGGGTCTGCATCACTACCTGTCCTGACTTGGTATCTAGATTTCCTGTTGGCTCATCGGCAAAAATAACATTTGGACCATTTACCAAAGCACGAGCAATCGCCACTCTTTGTTTTTCTCCACCAGAAAGCTTATAGGTATCGAAGTCAGAACGATGAGTCAGTCCGACCATTTCTACCACTTCATCCACCCTATCTTTCCATTCAGATTCTGGACGACCAGAATACATAAGTGGCAACTGCACATTTTCAAACACGCTCAGTCTGGGCAGAAGATTGAAAGTCTGAAACACAAATCCCATCTCACGGTTTCTCACCTGAGCAATCTCGTCTTCCGTATGATCTTCGTATCTTCTGCCGTTGAATTTGTATTCACCAGATGAATGATCAAGCAAGAAACCAAGAATATTCAAAAGCGTGGACTTACCAGAGCCAGATGGACCCATTATCGACACAAACTCTCCTTCCTCAATACTGAAATCAATTCCACGGAGAACCTTTGTTTCGACTCCACCGCCGGTAAAAGTTTTTTCTAGATTTGAAACCTCAAAAAGATTCATAGCTAATTAGAATTCTCAAGCTTTTCTATAGTATCCTCACGTGCAAAAGTAATAATATCCTGACCCTCTGTTACACCCGATAAAATTTCTATCTGACCATCTGAGCCGCGCAAACCAGTCTCTATCTTAATATAATCCAACTTCAAACCATCCCAAGTACGGACAAATCTATCACCATCTCTCTCAACAACAGACCGAGTTGGCACAGCCAAAACATCAATCCTTTCAGCCGCCAGAATATCTATATCAGCTGATAGACCAGCCTTAATCTTTGGGTTTTTCTCGGTGAATTGAAGCGTCACCTCAAAGACCCTGACACCCTCACTCAAGCTAGCGATCGGAGCCACTCGCACAACTTCAGCCTCGAACACATCGTCATCATACGCATCAAAAATAACCACAGCCGTGTCGCCCAAAGTTATTTCCTGAATATCAGATTCAGAAATACTTACCTTCAACTCAAAATTATCGTCAGAGATAAGATTGACCATCGGTGACGACGGTGCAACTATTTCACCCTCTTCACCAAAGACTCGAGTGACCACCCCTGAAAACGGTGCCTTGATGGATGATTTTTCTATCGCCAACTCTACCGCCTGGACCGCGGCGTTCATCTGGTTTACTAAAGCTCTCTGTGCCACAACCCTCTCATCCCGAGCCGAAGAAGAAACTTGCGTGTACTGACTATCACTTTGAGCCAAAGCTGCCTCAGCACTTTTAACCGCACTGTCAGCCGACTCTATAGCCAGTGCGGCAGTCTCGAGAGTGACTTCATAATTATTCTTATTAACCAAATAAACGCTGGAATTTTTGTTTGGGATTTCTATTTTCCATTTTGTACGACCGGCAAAATCATCAGGGAACTGGACAAACAAGCCTCTGGTACCAAGCCGGACTGGATTAACCGAAGAAACAGCTCCAGTACCGTTTTCCAAACCAGAATACCTAAACGATGATCCAGAAGGAGAACCTGATTCAAACAATTCAATATAGTAAACTCCCTCCTCAGCACTATCGTAAACACCAGTAATCGTAGGAGCCATGAATGAGTCGCTGGAGTTTTCTCTTTCGCCACTGGTCAAATAAGCCTGCAATCCGGACACCAAAAGCGTCTTTTTGGCAGCTGCCACTAGTTGATTTTGTTGAGTGCTGACTTTCTGTAAATTTTGTTTTGCGTTCTCAACTGCTGTTTTTGCATAATCAACAGACGAACCAGTTACACTCAAACTAACATCATCTGCTCCAGCCAGAAGTTCCTCCAGTCTAGACTCTTCAGCTCTCAATCGAGCGTGAGCTGCTCCAAGCTCCACAAACAGCTCAGACTTATCCAGCTCGACAAGGACAGTACCCTCCTCCACAAAATCCCCTTCTTTTACTAGCACCTTCTCAACCCTCCCTCCTCGCTCAAAAGCCAAAGAAACCTCACGAGCCGCCTCGACAAAGCCAGTCTCACTAATGACTTCCCTCACGTCTGCCCTTTTTACAGACTCTATCTCAACCTCATCAAGGACACTTACTCCGTTTTTATTATAAAAATAACCGCCAGCTAATACGACAATTAAAACTAAAAAGAGTACGAATTTTTTAGAGCGGAAGAACGATTTCATAAGCAATTATACTTTCAGTATAACAGACACTTACAGCCACACGACCTCCTAATGATGACAAACCGCCTTAATATTTCCAAAAGCAGAAACCCAAACCTTCTCTACTTTCCACCCTGATTCCTCCAACAGTGATACAAATTCTACCTCATAATACAGACATACTGGCTCATGAATTCCAAAAATCTCAGCCTGCACCGGATGCAAAACTGAAAACCGATTTTCAATCGGCAAGCTAAGCGCAGGATAATCAAAAGCAACCTGTGAAGACAGTCCCGTCACAGACACAAACATCTTATCCGTCACAACACTATGCAAATACTTCAGTAGCTTCAACGCATCCGTATAAGGAAGATAGTGCAAAGTTCTTTGCATACTCACATCTGAATATTGCTCGCCTTGAAGTAAATTTTCTAAGCTGCTGATGTCTCCGTGGATGAATTTCAACTTTTCCTCACTTATCTTTTGAAGCTTCATCTCTGCCGCTATCAGCTCCCTAAAATCAAATTTATCTAATGCGGTTACAGTGGCACCGCCAAGTGCCAGCCGCAATGACTGTCCGCCAGCTCCACAACCCAAGTCTAGGACTGAAGGCGACTCTTTGGCCCCCACATGATTCAGCGTGACCTTATCCAAATCATCAGCCCGGTTAATAGACACGTCCATGCCGTGCCCACCAAAACTCTGATAAACTTTTTTTGAACCTGTCTCTCCTTTCATTTAGAGACAATCTAATGAATAAGCCTTAAGTCGTCAAATACTTATTCTGCAAAAGCAGAATTCAACACTACATTTACTTCAAAAGAATCGTCATGCTCTGGCAACCCTGAAGGATTATCCTTTCGCAAGACTACACTTCCAGGTGTCGAAGAACCTAGACTAGCATCTAACTTGTATTCAACCAGACCAACAAATGGAACAAAGTCATTTGTCATCCAGTCGCCATTGGCTGTCACAAAACCTTCACCCAAAACCGCCCCCTCTGCATCAACAATCGACACCGGGAATGAGCCTTCAAAAAACCAAGAGCCGCGCGCTTCTCCAGACAAAACGACTGGACTAAAAACCGAAGAGTCTACTTGGGGACTCAAAACTCTGACCGTTTGCACCCCTTCCTGCAAGTACAGTATCTCGTCTTTGAAGTAGACGTATTTCTCAAATTTATTATCCTCCTTGCTGTATTTTAGTTGCAGGACCTTATCTACTGCAGGCTCAACAGTCATCGGGTCATTAAAATTTCTATCTTTGTAGTTCACCAAGACCAAACTACCTTCACCAGCTACGACTGACTGTGGGGAGATTCTATCCCCTACTATCAGCGCTTCCGTAGCCACATACCCTGTCGGTTCATTGATAGCACCAACTGCATAATAAAAAGTCCCACTGCCGCCACTATTTTCTGAAACCAAAAAGACAGCATCTAGATCTCCGTCACTGTCTACATCATGAGACAAGGCGTCTCCGATGTAGTTAACGGTTCTCAAGGTTTCTGATCCAGCCATAAGTGGAGCCGATGATACCCCGTCGACTAAAGAGATAGTTTCTCCATCTATAGTAAATGAGATGTTTTTAGTGTCGTAAACCGGCTTTGTTTCGGCTGGAGTCGAAGCGGTGCCAGCAGGCTGATAATTGGAAGCAAAATAACCTCCTACCAATATAAACAAAACAAAAATCAACAAAATTATTCTTTTCATAAACTAATTATACCAGACGTAGGTAACCCAAATAAACCTGATGAGACTAATAGAGTCAATTATTTCTCCTCAAACCAGATTTCCACCTTACTCACATCCAATCCTCTATCTTCTACCGCCTTCATCAGCTCTACCAACCTTAATTTAAGCCAGTATGCCGTCACGGCTTGCGAGGCGTTATTTTCAACAATAATTTTTACAACAGGTTTTCCGGCCACCAAACACTCGATCTCCCCAGAGCGACATTCTTTCACGATACTCATCAGTACACTCTTTTCAGAACCAGACAAACTTAAGTTGGTTAAATATTCTTCAAATTCTCCCACCGAACCCTCAAGAACGCCTAGGGATTCAATAATTTTAACAAATCGGTTTAATGGAAAACGAAACTCTTTATCTAATTTTTCCATCTCAACCCTCAGAAGAGAAACCTTGTCGCTCTCATCACTCTCACGCTCGACACCACAAAACTGCAAATATGCTTTTTCTAGCTCATCAGCAGTACAATTATTCTCAATAGCAAATTTACAAAAAGCTTTTTCTAACTTCGTATCTTCTGCTTCTTGATTAGCTCTAAAACCAAAATTTTCCATGACGTTTATTAACTAAACCCTACAACTTCTCTATCTCCTTCAAGTCGCGGTCTGGAGCATACAGAAGCACAACTCCGATTATAATACCAACTAACCCAGTCCAAAATAATTCACCTCCGAAATATTTTGCCTCAATAGCATCGAGCATATGCCATACCCCACGCCAGACCATCACCAAACCAATAACAATCGAAAGAGTGCGGACAAAATATTTAAAATCTTTATGTTTAGGTTTTTGCATACCGAAAGATTGTATCATGTGATCTCAAGAAAACTGTAGCCAAAATACTTGGACCGAGGATCCGACCTCGTGGACAAAGTCAAAACTTTTTTAACTTTTGAAAGCTAAAATCTATAATTTTTAATTTGGTGTCCGGACCCACTTTGTCACCATAATAACCCCTATATGTTTTATACATTTCTTCTGGCGAGGAATATTTTTCGTGACCAATCCAATCCTCTTCTTGCAAACTGCCCAAGGAGGTGACCTTTAGTTTCAAAATTTCTCCATCCCCGATAGTCTCACCCGTTTCTTTGTTTACAAACTGAATTTCATCTCCTACTTGCAAATCCTTGTCATCAAACAATCTCCAAGTAGCTGTTTTTTCACCACTCAAAATCAGTTCGCACAGTTCTGACTTGAACTTAAGATTTTTCATATTTTGAGTTTAGCATATCAAGGTTCTGAACTTAATTATTGCCACAGACACAGAAATCACCACAGCAGAAACAGGTTTCTTTTTACTTTAAAATGAGTATCATTTAAATATGCAAAAAGCAGTATTACTAAAAGTAAAAGAGGGCCAGCGGGAAAACTGGAAGAACTGGTGCAACCAACTCAACAAGACACTTCGAGATGAAGCAGTCTTAACTCTTGAAGAAGAGCAGGTGCTACAAGAACTAGCACTTGGTTTTACATTAAACAATGAGCACTACGTTATTGGTTTTATGGATGGTGAATGCTTACCATCCAATCCTGAAAGGACTATAAATCAGCAGCACAACGAAATGAAGAGAACTTGCCTTGAACGCGTGAGTGACGCTGATGTTTTGTACAACATCAGACTTAGCAAACTAAACGACTAGTCAAAAAATAAAGTAGAAAACTGTGACCAAAAATACTTGGACCAGGAGAGCAGACAAAAACCTTGAGAAATCGGACATTTTTATCAAAAATGTACTGGCAGATATAAAATATATAACTATCGACATTCCAACAACCACCAAAAGATTTGGACCCTCAGGATCATCAAAGAAGAAAAACATAAGCTTAGTCCAAAACAAAGAGCTTATGCCAAGTATCAAGAAATTAGTTTTTTTCGACAGCATTTTTACCCTTAAATAAGTAGTTCACCATAGATTAATCACTAGCGAACAGTAGTCAAAATAGTACAAGAAAGCCTTGCCAACAAGATTAGACTTAAGTGTATTACGAATTATATCTTCTCGTAAAACTCTGAGTACTGATTCCCTTGCAGCATGGATTCTAAAGCCTCTTTCATAAACGGAACAAATTCAGAAAGTCGTTCACCTACTGGAACCCACATTACTTCACTACACTTATGAGGTTCAGTATTTACTGGCTCCTGATCACAACATTCAATTTTGAAATAATAATGAGTTCTGTCATGACGCCCATCAACATTCCTATTGTATTGAATGTGTACAAACTCAATATCTTCAGCTGACACCTCTACCCCGGCTTCTTCATTCGCCTCTCGTACAGCCGCTTCTCGCGGTGTCTCATCCGGATCAATATGTCCGGCAGGCATATTTAGATAACCATCACAAAATCCAGTATTTTGACGCCGTCCAACAAACCATTTACCATCACACTCCAACAACAAGCAAACAGCTGGAACAATTACATGTTTTTCCATCGTCAAAGTATAACAAACATGTAAACCAAGCCAAATATATTTTAATAAATACAGCTTCAAATACGTTATTGGCTGCTTGGAACAGAACCACGATAGACTGTGACAGGTAAAATATCCGGGAAATATTTTTCAGTAGTCCTACAGTCGAGAAGCGAGGGAAATAAAAGAGTGACATCAATTTACGTGCATCACTAACCTCCTCGATCTCGTACTTTTACCATCAATCCCCACAAGGGTTTCCAGGGATATAAAATACCAAAAATCACCAACCACTTATTCAGTCACCTCAATCAAGCAATTATGAATCGCGTCGGGGTACCCAGTCTTTACGATATCACCACACACAATACCTGTATCTTCTTGTGTTAAATGTGTTGGCACACCGTTAATCTGCTCAAAGGGAAACAGGAATAATTTCTTCTCATTTTCTCCGAAAAAGACACCTGCAGCCAAACCACTCTTAGTAAGTTCTCCCTTTTGGTCAGATATAAAGTTCCCTAGTGAATAGACAATCAGACCGTCCTTGTATTTTTCCACATCCTGAACAACATGCGGATGGTGGCCAATTATAATATCCGCCCCAGCATCTATAAATGCATGAGCAAGGTCAGTCTGTGCTTTGGTTGATTCAGTACTATACTCAACACCCCAATGAACATTAATTACTAAGTTTTCATATATGTCCGCAAATCCTCTTACCGAATCAACTATTATAGATGTATCAGATGGAACTGGGGCGGCATAAACTGATACTACTGCGATATCGTGTCCAGTCCCTTGAATTACTGAGATATCACCGAGTGGTTTTAAACTCGTTTTTTTAACGATGGATAAAGATGTTTCTTCGTCACACTTCTGGAAATGATTATTTTTCACCCCAACATGAGATATATTCTCCTGAGTCAAAAGTTCTAAATTATCAGGCTGAATGAGCAGCTCATCATCCGTCACTCCACACTCGTCACTAGCAATCGCACCTTCTAAGTTCACCATGATAGCGTCATATCCTTTAAGGAAGTTTCCTTCAGGACCACGAATTCCAGAAAACAAATCTACTTTACCATCAATCATCCTCTCAACATCTCTGCCTAGCATTGTGTCGCCAAAGAAAAGCATACTAGCCCCAGGAACTTCATCTATACCTCCCTTACGAGCATGTGCAAAAACATACGAAGTAACATCATCGATATCGTATTCATCAAATATAGAGGCGGCGTTTTGTTGCCAGAGAGAAACGTCTTTTGCCCCAATTGCCTCAAGATACTGCAATAGAACACTGATTGACTGAGGACTATCTATCTCAAGCTCACTAAGACTTTCAATATCAAAACTTTTAATGGCTGCTACAGACCTGAGGTCGTGTAACATGGAAGCATTGCTGTATAGGTGGTGAGAAAAATCAACGCTGGCAACAACGATTGTATTTTCAGTATTATTTTTCTTAAGATAGTCAGCTAGCCCCTCTAGTAAACTGTCTGGTGCATTTCGGGTGAGAATAATCGGCACCAACTCTGCATCCGGTAAGTAGTGAGCAACGTAAGGAACCAACGAAGAAATTGCATGTTCAGTATCGACAGTATTCTCGTCTATTTGGATAAGTTTGTCCGACACTAATCCTTCTATGAACTCATTATCGAGACGAACTTCTCCAAAAGGCGTCTCATAGTCATAGGTGGTTGATAACGCAGGAAAGGTTGTTGGATAAAAGTGATTTGGTCCAATTATTATCACTCGGTCCACCTCCTGGTCACTAAACTCATAAAAGAACTTAGCTATGTCTATGTTTGCCAAGAGATGGTGAGAAACAACACCTCCATATACCGTATCGCTAAATCTTTGCACAAGATTTTCTGTTGAGTTTACGCCGTAAAGATTCCCATCTTTAGAGTAAGCGTAGTGCAACTCATCAGACAAAGTACGCTTCTCCTCAGCCAACTCAGTGTCTTGAACATTCTCAGTTGGGATAACCAAAACAACCACTGCGACTATTACACTGAACAATATGACCACCAAAGGTAGTTTGTAATGACTCTTGCCTTTCATAAATTTTAATTATCGCAAAATGGTTCCTCCCCACTCTACAACCGTGAATCCTCTTCGCTCTGGTATTTCAGGCAGTTGAGGAGCACTTAGTTTGATTGGTCGCTTTAAAGGCTTAGCTGTCATCAGGACTCGCATTACCACATCTGGTTTCTTATCAATCGATAGTGGCGATAGCTCATCAATAATAGACTGCTCTACAAAGCTAACTGCGTAATACGGAGCCTTATCCATATCTTCAACCCAATATTCAGTAAAGTCGGCAATTTCTTCTCCCTGTAGGCCGTATAAAGGCAAAATGTATTCAAAGAATGCAAGGAGGTCTGTTTGTGCCACCACCCAGCCCTCTTCAATAAGAGGGTACCCATCAACTAACCCAGCCCAATAGAGATAGTCATAATTATCTCCCGTTTCTCTATCAATAACGGTTCCATCAGGATACGCTGTCACGTTCCAACCGTTCTTATACTCTGGGATTGTTTTGGTAAATCCTATATTTGGCTTTACCTCTACATGAAGGTCAGTTTCTTCTTCGGGATACAAGTAGATAACTGGTTTACACTTCTCAGCAAGGATTATGAATTCTGTGTTCACAAACTCAACCCAGCGACCCAGCGGGTCCTTCCAATATAGGAGTGGCACGATATTAATGAACTCGTCATAGGAATACTTATTCTCATCTAATGCGTTGTATTGACCGTCAGAAGTATCAACAAAAGCACGGGTATTTCTCTGGGTATAAAGTTCGTTATAACGCTCATCATAGACATCTTTCAATACAAAAACCTCATAACCATCGTCAGTAATACCGGTTTTTACAAACTCTTCATCGGTACGGTGAACAACCTTTAACGGAGAACACAAAGAACCACATCCGTATGATACTAGGTCATAAATTTCATACTCAGCTGTTACTCTATTGCCATCAATTCGGTTGTAACTAATTTCTGGAGTAGCATAAGAGCCTTCATCTTCGTCGGCGATAAACGGAATGTCGACAACGTACTCAGTGACCAAATCACTCGGTGTTCTTGCAAATAAACATCCACTATACGTATACAGAGTATTACTAGGAATACCTGACAAACCTTCAAAAGTGAGTGTACCAATTGATGACGAACTGTGAGAACGACGTTCTTCAATATCTACTAGTGCTGCGTATAGCTCACCATCTTTCTTTAACTGAATGGTCCCGTCAGAGCTACTCAATGAATCAGGAAGTTTGAGAACATTATCTAACCAGGGCTCAATGTTTGTGATTTCAGGATTAAACACGAAAAGGCCAAAGGGGTACTCTCCCATCTCAGCTGTATACAAAAGATGAACAGTCTCTCCAGCAAAAAGACCATTCTTAACTGAACCAACTACATACGCCCGTGTTACATACTGAATCGGCAGATTCTCATTATCAATCTTTTCAGGCCTATCCCTCCAATCAACCGAAATATCATACTGGGGCACAGAAGAGCTTGAGTTGTTGAAATCCCATGGGACAGGTCGGATATCCTCCTCTTCCGTATTTTGATTGTTGTCTTCTTCCACTTCAAAATCATCCTCTGGTAAAGCCCAACCATCAACCTCTTCTTCCTGTGGAGGGACCCATACCATTTCCTCTTCTTCAGGAGTTAAGTCTGCCGGAGGTCTAATCTGTTGTTGTTCTTTATAATAAAAAGCTGCAGCTACAAAGCCAGCTCCGACAATAATTGCAATAAGAGTTAGGGAGAAAAGTTTCCAATTAAACTCGTTCTTTTGTTCAATAACTTCGCTTGACGCTTCAGCTACTGGAACTTCGGCGCTCTCGACCTGACTATGTTCTTCTGTATTCATTAAGAATGAGTATAGCAATAAATACGATTCTCTAATAGAGAATAACCCCAGACTAAATCTTCATTTTAAACCTTCTTCAATACTTCAAAATTGGCTGGCCGTCTGGGACGAAGTTGGAACCTTAATAAGGTAAGAATAATTATCTTCTACCAACCAAGCATTGCATTTGTACTTGCTCTATTTGCTGCATCAACAGCCTCAGCTGCATTACTTGCCGCTTCTGAAGCATAATCAGCTGCATCTTCAGCGTTACTTGCTGCTTGCTCAGCATAATCAGCTGCATATCTGGAGTGCCTTGCAGCTTCAGCAGCATAGTCATACGCTTTCATCGCATTATCGTTAGCATCAATTGCATTGATCATTGCTACAAAAGAAATGATAAGGGTCAGTAGCAATATTAAATTATTTTTGAGAAAACTCTTAATCTTTTCCATAACTACTCTTTAACACAACCAACTTTCTTGTAATTACTATCGTATTTTGTCTCATAACCAGAATCACAGTACCAGTCGTTTGAAAAAGTACTTAAATGTGCATTCTTAGGAATCTTAATTTTTGTACAACCGACTTTTTCATAGTTATCGTTATACTTAGTTTCGTAACCAGAGTCGCAATACCAATCATTAGAGAATGTACTTAGGTGCGCATGCGAAGGAACCTCGATCTCCTCACAGCCACTTTTCTGATAACTGTTATTGTATGTTGTTCTGTATCCAGTGTCACAATACCAATCATTGGAGAAAGTACTTAAATGCGCATTCGTTGGAACTTTTATCTTTGTACAACCAACTTTTTTATAGTTATCGTCATACTTCGTTTTATAACCAGTGTCACAATACCAATCCGTCCCAGAATAATTCAAAGAAGCGTTTTTAGGCACAGAAACTGATGATTTTGTATGACTTTTTGTAGCACCTGAAGGATACGTGTATGAAGGTAGGGTCGGTGCACTATAAGTATTTATTGACCCAACACTTGCATGATTTGACTCATACAAACTCTTCCCTTCATAGTAGTACGGATCTGTAATCCAAGTTGGTGTATCCCACGCAGCCCCACGAGTTCCGTATGTTGGATTGTATAGTCCTTGGCTTGGTGTCCAGCCATAATTATCATATTTAAGACCGTTTGGATTACTTCGGACATAAGGGGCTACGTAAGTACCATCAGCCCGAAAATAACCATTGACTGATACATACGCATCTGAAGTGGCTGGCATAATAAACACAACCAAAAGCAACGCCATGAGTATTTTTTTCATATATCAAAAGCTTACATCTATTCTCAGTACAGTCAACGATATTCAATGGCCGTATAGTACGGAGTTACAACTATTTGGCACTTCATCTACCACACCACTAAACCCCAATTAGTTGCTAGATCTGATTTTTTTGCAATCGAAACAATCCTGTTTTTCTCTGCTGTAGTGAGTAAATCAGACAGAATGTTTGAAGAGTTAGCTGGGTCTATAACTCGTGAAAAAAGAGGATTACCGACATCCTTTGAAAACTCTCGTAGTATATGTGCAAAATTAGACTCAAGATATGAATCTCCTTTTGAACGATATAAGAGAACATGATTTATAAGTAAATACTCTAAATAGATTGAAGGAAAATCTAAGCCATGTCTTTCTCTCCAGATTTTACAAAGCATTATTTCTTTTAAACGACCTGATGTTGAAACGTCACTAATATGTCGTTTTATATTAGTTTGTTGTCTTCCTCCTGTTTTTGATAAATAAATCCAGTGATCATTTACTGAACCAGGCTGTTTACGAGCTGGTGTAATATCAATCTCTAAATCAGAGACCTTTATTCTTACCGAAACATTCTGTCTTCTACAGTTACTGTACTTCGCATTTAGACTTGTATACAAAGAATTAAATATACTTTCTAAGCCACCGGAATTCTGATTACATCCACTAGTTAAAGAAACCATATAATCAACATCTGAGGCAAGAGATATGGCCGTTCCTTTTGCTCTTGATCCAGAGTCAAGTATCTCGACAAAGCATGAACTAGCCCATGAGGTAAGATCAGTCTTTAGCTTTGGAATAGAATAAATCTGAAACGGCGTCAGATCTCTAGGTTTATATTTATCAACAATACTCAACAGATATGCAGACATGTAATCATCATTAAACCTTTAAAGTTTAGTTGTCATCATTAGTGTTAGCAAATCATTCAGAAGCCTCCCTTTTAAATTACACACAGAAACATTTCTAAATTCATCCATAAGTAACCAATCAGCAGGGTCTTTAATTTCCATAGGTTTTGCATAAACAACTATTGAGGCATTCGGATCTTTTTTCTCCAGAACTTCTCGTAATGTAAATGGAGAACCGCTATATTTGTATAAAACCACATCGCTGATACGTATATCCTCAGCATCTTCGCGAGAACAAATCCGTCGTATACGACTATCGCTAAAAATCTTAGAATTTCTTATTAGATTTGTTAAACTCTCAGAGTCTTCACTATTAGCAATGATGGTGATTCTTTTTCTAGAAAGACCTAACCCTAACCTATAAAGTGGTCTTAAAATTCCTAAAAACCATGCGATTATAGCCGCAACGATTGAACACAAAACTAAAAATGCAGTCACCCAACCAATAAGATAAACCGTTCCGTCTATTAGATTCCAGAGAGAAGTAAACAATCCCATTCAGGAAGTATACCCCTTAAATCTAACCTTTCAATGCTAGCGAAATTTCAATAACTTTAGATTTAAAATCTGAACCTACTTCGATTCTCCAAAGAGGTAGTTCAGCGTTTTCAAATACACCATCAACTAACTGATCTCGCTCTATACGACTAGGTTTGCTGTGTGAATTACCATCCAACTCAACTGCCATCAATGGAACCATTCTGTTATTACAAATTAAGAAATCAACGTGCTTTGGCAATATCTGATTTCGTCTTTGATAGTAACCACTACCATCCACCACATCTACCATGTCGGCAATACGCATCTTAGGAAAAACAAAGTAATTGCCTGGAAGTCCTGATACCAAAGCTTGAAACAACGCCATTTCACTGTCATTCATGACCACTGCTTTCTTTTTGTATTCACGCTGTTTTTCGATAACCACTTCCCTGACAACCTTCTCCTTAAATGGAGAGAACAACTTAAACAAGAGCCACTTAATGAACAAAGCACAAAGTAGCAGAAAAATTACGACAGATATCAACTGGGTAAATGAATCCAACAAGTTACTTTCCATATGTGCTAACTATAGTCTGTAGAACTTTAGTTATCAAATTTCTACTCTGGATAGCAAATGACTAAGCCTATCCTAGTAAAGTTTGGAAAGCGTGTTCGGACAATCCGAGCCGAGCAAGGCATCTCCCAAGAGAGACTTGGTGAACTAGCTGGTGTCCATAAAACTTATATAAGAATGGTTGAACAAGGTGAGAAAAATAACCTTGACCCGTACGCAACTATAGAACTCATCTGTAATCAGTTTAAACGAGACTATACAATGTCGAAACGATATAAAGACGCTTCACCAGAAGAAAAACGAGAAATCCTCTCAGAGGCACTATCGAACTCCAAGCTACTAGATAGAAATATCGTTGATTTACAATACAAAAGCCCTTACGATGCGTTCGCAATGGCTCCTGTAAATGCCTCTTTTTCGGAAGTGCTGCCGGACAGGGACTCGGTCAGGAGTCACTAACTATAATTGTTCACTTCGTTCCAATTCTAGTAAGTGTTCACGACCCTGGCTCGCTGGTTCGTCGTAAACTCCTCACATCGCTCCGCCTTTCTCGTCCCTATCTCGGGAGCTTACGACGACAAAAATACCCAGCCTGAAGCTGGGTATTTTTGTCGTAGCTGACTGTCTCGGGCTAGAACCATGATCGGTCAAACCCCACCTACTCCATTTAGCCATCATTTTAGTTCTTGGAACTACGTGTCTCGTGCACCCAGCTTAAAATGGAATATCATCCGGATCAATTTCATCATCTTCTTTTGTTTTATCAGGAATATAGTAATAAGTACTCTTATTAATTTTATATCTTTCAATGTAGGAATCCTTAATACTTTCCCAATCTTCACTAACGATGAACTTATCTTTAAGACTAGTGAGAACAAATTCAATCAGGGCAATATTATTAACGCAAATCATTTTGTATAGAAAATCGTTTGTAACAGAAATTCTGTCTTTTTCAGAATGACGTATATCGTAGATTTGATTGTTTAATGTATTTGATATTTTAAGTGACTCATTAAGAATATTCTCAAACTCTGAAATTCTCTTTGTTTTTTCGAGTTTATTATTTACGACATGACTGGAAATCTCCTTGGTTAAATCTTTAATTTTTACTTTTTTATCACTTTTCTCATCACTAAAAACGATATTGATTATATCTGCCGAAATTTTCGCAGCATTTATAAACTCATCTTTTTCGAAGAAATCAAAATATGCTGCAATCTTAGATTTCAATTGAATATCTTTGAGTTGAGGAGAAATATTTTTTAAATCGTCACCACCCTCTCTGGTAATTAAGTTCTTACTGATACAAAAACCTGTCTTTTCTTCAATAAGGATTTCATTAATTCTTTGGATAACGTCCTTTCGTTGTTTTGATTTAGAAAATAAAATTGTTGTTTCAAGTAAGTCAAACAAAACATAGTCGTCGTAATTTTCATCTTCACCTTCCGAATTCCTAGATGGAACAATTTCTGTTTTTCTAAATAAGAAAGGATAAAACTTAAAGTAAGCTGAAAATTTATAGCCTAGTTCCGCCTCCGCAAAATTATCCAGCAGGTTTAAATTAAAATAATGGATTTTCTCTTTTTTATTATCAATCAAAATATACTGTTCTAAAAAATTATCAGAGCTGGTCAAAAAGCGTATTAGCGAAACTAAACGTGTTCGTGTCTTTTGACTTATAATCTCCGTCCTCCTTCCATAAGATGATCCTATTCTATCTCTATATTGAATTGGATATCTGTCTTGAGACCTGTCATTTCTTTTAGAGAAAAGCTTCATATTTAAATTATATCCCTTTTTAGATTTTTGCTAAGTCTATGCAAAATGAGATAAGCGTTTTATTAACGTTCTTTGTGCTACGCACGAATTGGCTGCCGGACAGGGAGTCTCGGTCATTACATGACCAGTATACCTTTTGGATATTTTCTGCGCTAGCTTAAAAATATCTCAAAAGCTTTTCGAGTCCCTACGCAACAGTCTCCCAGACTGTTGCTGTCCTGGCAGCCCTAAAGCAAAATCACCCTTAACGGGTGATTTATGCTAAGAGCTGCCGGACAGGGACTCGTCCTGACGGTCACTAATTCGCTACGCTCATAAGTGCCGCGGGACACGGCTCGCTTGTTTTCTGCTCTAGGAAAGAGCAGAAAACATTACTCCGCCGTTCGAATCCCTGACGTGAGTGAAACTATTCACTCACTTCCGGCAGCATAAGAAAAAGCGCCAAAA
>JAGQMJ010000059.1 GCA_020428685.1 Candidatus Kaiserbacteria bacterium | reverse complement strand
CATTAAATCCGTGTACTCATCCGGACCGACCATGGTATCCCGGGCCTGGTTGATTCGATGGGCGACGGAAGCCGGAGTAAAGGCGTCTCCTTCCAATTTACGTTCTTTCAGAATAGTTTTTATCAGACTTTTCTGGGCCTGGGTATCAAAGATGGAAAATCCCGACTTCAGTCCGGCCTCTTCCGCGTGGCGGGTGAGAATATGCAAGCCCAGAGAATGAAAAGTACGCACAAACACGTTCTCGGCCATCGGACCCATCAGGTGGTACAGCCGTTCGCGCATTTCTTCGGCGGCTTTGTTGGTGAAAGTAACCGCGGCAATGCGATAGGGCTGTACGTCTCGTATGCGAGCCAGATACGCGATGCGGTGGGTGATGACCCGGGTTTTCCCGGAACCGGCTCCGGCCACAATCAATAGCGGTCCGGTGTCATGCAGGACGGCATTGCGTTGCACTTCATTCAGCGGTTCCAGCAATTCCGCTTCAATACGATCTTTCAAACTGGTCACGGACATGATGAATGGTTGCGAGACACCAATCATCTGTCACGTAATTTTATGTCGGATTCCAACGACCTCCAGTTTATCCGGGCCCAGGTCATACACGGCAT
>JAGQMJ010000058.1 GCA_020428685.1 Candidatus Kaiserbacteria bacterium | reverse complement strand
ACGGACACTGGGGTTTGACCTCAAGCGATGATCATGATGACGGTGGTGGTACTTTCCAGTCTTGTGCTGCGGCACTTACTGGAGGATGTTGGGTAGCTGCTAGCACTACACCGCGTGAGATCTTCTCGCACAATAGTGTTGCAGACAATACTACTGATAACATCGGTTCTACAACCGTTGCCTATCAGGTAGAGGTCTCTGCTTTGCAAGAGGCAGCAGATGACTACTCAACTACACTGACCTACATCGCAACACCAACGTTCTAACAGCTTTGAGCAACGAAAACCCTATCTCCCACCACGAGAGGGGTTTTTCGTATTTTGGGAATTAAAATTATCAAAATACGCAACCTTCTAACGCGGTGGGCCGGCTTACAACCACAATCCTGAAAATAGAGGGCGTCACAACGGCCACCGTGTTTGGTCACAGAGACAGTTCTAACTAACTTACAAAAGATTTGTGCTTTCGTTTATCCGGTTTTC
Source organism: Candidatus Kaiserbacteria bacterium (assembly GCA_020428685.1). GTDB lineage: Bacteria > Patescibacteriota > Minisyncoccia > Phycocordibacterales > UBA918 > OLB19. The sequence continues at coordinate 130 of JAGQMJ010000058.1, read as the reverse complement.
TTTGTGCACATTTGCAGACGTTTACTACGGGCCTAGTAACGTATAATTCAATTATTATGCTTCGCTCAGCAGTAAAAGCAGTGGTCTTTGCTGGATTGTTTTTTGGAGTTGTGCCCGTGTATGCAGCCAC
>JAGQMJ010000057.1 GCA_020428685.1 Candidatus Kaiserbacteria bacterium | reverse complement strand
TGAGACTGGACCTACGGCCACTGCGTGGCATTTGAACAAACTGATTGATCCTGCTCACAATGGAGCCGTGTTGCCGATTGTACACCTCAATGGTTATAAGATTTCCGGACCAACTTTTTACGGTCGCATGAGCAACGAAGAGCTGACCAATCTCTTTCGTGGTTATGGTTATGAACCTCATTTTGTTGACGCATATGTTGAAGAAGATGTTCACGCTCGCATGGCTGAAATTCTTGACGGCGCCATTGCAGGTATTCGCTTCACACAACATTGTGCTCGAGAAGGTACGCTCAAAGAACCACCGCGTTGGCCAATGATTATTCTACGTACTCCAAAAGGGTGGGGCAGTATCAAAGAACTCGACGGCAAGAAACTGGAAGATAATCACTATTCGCACCAGGTAATCGCGGAATTGGCTCACACCAATGATGAACACCTCAAAGCCTTAGAACACTGGCTGCGATCGTATAAGTTTGAAGAACTTTTTGATGGATCAAAGTTTGACGATGAAATTGAAGCACTCGTACCGCAACCAGAGCGACGCATGGGCGATAATCCGCATACGATGGGAGGCGAACGAGCGTTTCAGCCACTGGCATTACCTGAACTCACTGACCA
>JAGQMJ010000056.1 GCA_020428685.1 Candidatus Kaiserbacteria bacterium | reverse complement strand
CGCGGTAGTTTTTCGACTCAAAACCGGCGTGCTTGCTGATCGAATTCGGCGGCAAGGCGGCGGCAAGCCACTCGAGCGGCTGCAGTGGTTTTGCCTTCATGCACTCACGCAGCTTGCCGATCACGGCCTGGTCGGTGTGCATCTTTCGCAGCATCCCGAGGAACGAGCGCGCCTGCTTGTCGGTTGCCCCCGCTGACGTCAGCATCGGAACCCCGTAGCCGAAGATGATTTCGGTCGGGTCGGGCAGTTTTGGCGGCGGGTCATCTGGCGGCTTGCCGCCCGAAGCGTTAGCTTCGGAAGGTATTTGGTTTGAAGATGAAGATGAAGATGAAGATGAAGATGAAGTGCCGTCACCAAAGGGGGGCTTTGGTGCAGATTTTGGTGGCCGCTTTGGTGTGCCACCGTCGTCGGCATCAAACCTCGTGTTTATGCCGCGAATGGTGCGGATGTATTCGTCCTTCACCAATCGCTTCGAGTACCAGAGCGGGCCGGCTTGGGTGTCGATCAGGGTGACCGGTTCTCCGTCCTTGCGTCCGTGGCGCGGGATGTAGATCAGCGGCGTTGTGATGGCCTTGTCCGAGCCCTTGAGCACGTTCTTGTCGATCAGTTCATTGATGTGCGCCATCGATGCGCCGA
>JAGQMJ010000055.1 GCA_020428685.1 Candidatus Kaiserbacteria bacterium | reverse complement strand
AGGGTCTTGGCCTTTCTAGTTTGAATATCTTTTTTCTTTTGAGCAGCTGTAGCGATTATTTGCTCCCTCTTTCTTTCTTCGCTAAGCATCTTTTTTCGGACTTCGGTTTCCTTTGCAGTTGTGTCTATATAATTATTTAGAGAATCCAAATCTACGAACCATTGGCGTCCGACATGTGTAGCAAGAATTTTTCCTTCCCTGGCAAGACGAGTAATATAGTCTCTTGAATAAGAAACCTTGTTGGCCACACTTTTTATAGTTTGGAATTTTTTTCCATCAATTTCCAATGTTGTAGTCATACCGATTTAACTTTAATTATAAAGCCAAATCACTCAAAAAACGGAACTACATGTGTACAAGAAATCGGTTCTAAGGTTTTAGAATCTCAAATAAATTCGCCATCTGAAGCACTACATCTGATTGGTAGTTTTCTTGAGAGACCACAGTCTTCGAACTAGCAGAAAACAACACTCCAACCACAACTATTGCCAATACCGTAGCAATTAGAGGAGAAAGTAGTACTGCATTGGATATTTTTACTGGCTGGGCTACTGAAACGGAATCTGGTGAGAATTTAATTTCACTTTTTTTAGAATTCTTAGGTGGAATTTGCCCCAAACGTAACGAATTGTCACTAGA
>JAGQMJ010000054.1 GCA_020428685.1 Candidatus Kaiserbacteria bacterium | reverse complement strand
CACAAAGTCGTTGCCTTTTGTGGACCCAACGCCCTCAACTAAACTATCACCAAAAGCAACAATTGTAGTACCAGAAGATGGGTAGTTAACAATTTTGGTAGTGTCTCTAAAAAAAGAAAGACACAAAATTATAATTGTGATTAAAACTCCTGAAACAATATAAAACTTGTTCATAATAATGAGTATACCTTTTTGCAATACAAAAATAAAAACAGCCCCAAAGGGGCTGTTTTTGTTTAGCTCATTATTGAGTCTTATACTTCTGAATCGTCGTCATCGTCATCGTCATCGTCATCTTCATCTTCATCGTCATCTTCATCTTCATCTTCATCTTCATCTTCATCTTCATCTTCATCTTCATCTTCATCTTCATCTGAAGTATCATCCATATCATCATCGTCGTCACTGTTCATTTTGTCTTCCATTTGTTTCTTGATAGCTGCAACTCTATCCATAATCGCCGCAATCTTTTCTTCTCGACTCATTCCTTCTAAATCTGAACGAAATTCTACTCTTTCTTCTTTAGCTTCTTCACGCATTTCTTTAAACTCTTCTTTCTTAGCGTCTAACTGAGATTGGAACTCCGCTTTTCTTGCTTCTATTATTTGTCGCAAGTTCTGAACAAACTCCATCATCTTTGACCTT
>JAGQMJ010000053.1 GCA_020428685.1 Candidatus Kaiserbacteria bacterium | reverse complement strand
AGCTGTTCGGTAGTCAGTCACTGGAAGTGTTGACTGTGTCTGATCTGGAGTTGTGTCCTGATCCTCATCGAATGAGAGTGAGTTAAGAACAAGACGAGCTGCTGTGTTAGCTACACCAGGAACGTATGTAACGGTGATAGTAACAGTTTCAGTCTCACCTTCAGTGATTTCGAAGAATCCACCCACTTCATCAGCTGATGAAGTAAGAACAACGGTTGATGTACCTGCTGATACTGTAGCACCTGAACCGTTCACGAGTGACCATGAAGTTGAGGTTGCAGGATCAGTTGAAAGGTATACGTCCTGTTCGAACGCAGTTACTTCTACTTCGATTTCGAAGGTAGCGTAGTCATCAGTAGCACCGTCGTTAACTGTTACGTCAGCGTCAGTTGATACTGGAGATACGTCAAGACCTGCAGTTCGGAGTGTGTGTGCGTCACCGGTAGCAGCACCAGAAAGCTGGCTGTTACCAAGATCATCAGCACCCTCAGCGCTTACAATTGAAGTTGTAAGAGCGTCGATAGAAGCCTTAATAGTTGCGCCTTCGCTTGTTGAAGCGATTGACTTGAAGCGAACCATAAGTTCTGCCTCCACACGATCACCAGCGTCGATAACCACATCACCGTCTACATCAAATGTAAGAAC
>JAGQMJ010000052.1 GCA_020428685.1 Candidatus Kaiserbacteria bacterium | reverse complement strand
CCCGCTATGCGAGCTGCTTTTTCGTGAGTCCGTAACGGCACCTGCTCTCTGCGCATACCAGACCGAATTGAAGCCCTGCCAACCATGCTCGCAGCAGTACGCGAGCGCCGCCTCCAGTCCAACCCCGGCCTTCCCAGCCTCTCTGCGAATCCCAGCCAAGGCGGTGTCGGTCAGCGGCGCTCGGCGTTGTGCGCGAAGCCGCTGAAAGTCCTGCCAAACAGGCTCCGAAACGTCGTCTGGGCGGGCGGCTGCGGCTCGCTTGCGAGTCGCTGCTACCAGTCCGTTAGGACTGGTTTTGTCCGAAGATGAAGATGAAGATGAAGATGAAGATGAAGGGGTTGGGATTTGCTTCTGTGTTTGCTGGTCGTTTTGCTTATCCTTTTGCTTAAGCAAATTTGGGTTTCCACCCAACCTTCCAGAGTCTGATCGGATGTTTCTGATGCGCTCGTCTTTGACCATGCGGCGCGAAAATATGCACCCACGTTCATCCAGAGAAAACACACCGGCTTCTTTCAACTCAGTCAGCAGCTTTCCAATAATCGCAGGGGACTCTCCTACCAGCCGCGCAAGTTGCGGTGTAAGCATTGGCTTGCCATTGATGGATAGGTGCCCGTACTCGTCGGACTCATGAGCGATGCACATAAG
>JAGQMJ010000051.1 GCA_020428685.1 Candidatus Kaiserbacteria bacterium | reverse complement strand
CCCTGACTTCGTACAGATCCAGGAGCAGGGTGGACAAAACCAGCAGCTGAAGCAGTTGTACCTCCTGAGACACTTACCGGACGTGCCTGTGTAGACACTCTAACTGGCGCAGATTGCATTGCTCCACCAGGAATAATTATTGTATCTCCAACCGTTAGTTCATCAGCTGAAGCTAGTTGGTTATAAGAAAGAATTTCTTCAGCTTCTCCCTCGTATTTTTTTGCAATAGTACTAATTGTGTCGCCTTTTTTAACAACATGTCGCACTCCTGCAATTGGAAGAATAACCAGAGTATCACCCGGTTGAATTTGAGTGGCTTTGGTTAGATCATTTGCCCACATAATAGTATTGGTGGTTACATCAAACATTTCTGCCACTTGAGATAGTGAATCTCCTTCACGAACTGTATAAACTCGAATCTCTCCTAATCCACTTTTTTGTTCAGCAATAACATCAGCTCCAACTGGACCAGTTGAAACTAAAACGTTCTCATCTACGATTATTTCTGCTCCTCCTCGTGCACCCATCGGATTTGGGTTCTGTAGGGTAGTCAATAGGGGAATATCAATTCCACTTTGTGTAACAGTTGGAGCTTCAGTAGAAGCAATTGTTTCTTCCGCTAAAAATAGTTTAGAGAAGAAACCAGCATGAACAGA
>JAGQMJ010000050.1 GCA_020428685.1 Candidatus Kaiserbacteria bacterium | reverse complement strand
GCCAGTATTTTTTCCGACCCATGCGCATGCTGTTGATTTATATACAAAAATACTGACAAACACCGTTTTTTCAGGTTGAGGATCGATGACACACCGAATGCGCCGATTTCGTCTTGTGACGCCGCATCAATCAAGGTATTCTGGGATGGCAGTTGCGGCCCGAATGAATATTCGAGTCGGTTCAGACCCGATAGCGAACGCCTGTCCCCACAAACCGTTTGTGTTGCGGCTCGAATGAATATTCGAGTCGGTTCAGACTTTTTTCTTGTGCGGACAATCAGCCGGATTTTCGTTGCGGCTCGAATGAATATTCGAGTCGGTTCAGACTCTCGTTCGTACTTCTGAAAGCGAGTTTCATAGGTTGCGGCTCGAATGAATATTCGAGTCGGTTCAGACCTGCCACCAAGTTGGATAAACGCTTTCAGTTGTTGTTGCGGCTCGAATGAATATTCGAGTCGGTTCAGACCGAGCGGTCCGAGACCAGCTCTCGCACTTTAGCGGTTGCGGCTCGAATGAATATTCGAGTCGGTTCAGACGCTACATTGCACATATCTGCCACGAGGTCTCGTGAGTTGCGGCTCGAATGAATATTCGAGTCGGTTCAGACCCTCAACAACACCCCACTTCCGGCCACCTATGTTGCGGCTCGAATGAATATTCGAGTCGGTTCAGACCTGTGCCGGTGAGATCTGCGGAATGAAATT
>JAGQMJ010000004.1 GCA_020428685.1 Candidatus Kaiserbacteria bacterium | reverse complement strand
TCTAAACATCGACCAGAATCGCTACACAGAGCTTGAGTACTCAGTGCAACTAACGGTAAACGCAGTAAACGATGCATATTGTTTCAGGGTGACTGACGCTGGCTCAGCTCTCGATGCGTATGGATCAATTCCAGAGCTTACTTTGGCTTTCGACCCAGTTTTGAGTTCTATTTCATTAAATAACGGAGTGGATATTTCTCTGACGCCTGGAGCAACTACTACGATCATCGCTTCTACTACCGTTTCTGACTTCAATGGTTATGGTGACTTGGCATACGCAACAACAACCTTCTACAAAACATCAGCTGGAGCTGCCTGTACGCCAGACAATAATAATTGTTACATTGCCACAAGTACTGCTTGTTCATTCACTAATTGTTCAGGTAATTCATGTACTTTGAGCTGTTCAGCTGACTTCCAATTCCATGCCGATCCGACCGATCAAGATGGTGGCGAGGAATGGTTCGCTTTCATGGAAGTGTCTGATGCAGATGGAGCAGTAGACTTTGGAACTTCACTTGCGGTAGAACTTCTCACCTTGCGAGCGCTCGATGTACAAAACGCTATCGGTTATGGAACGGTAGACGTTAATGAAAATACTGGTACATTCAACCCTTCTACATCGCTGTTGAATATTGGTAACGAAGCTATCGATGTGCAGATTGCTGGTACAGATATGACAGACGGTGTTGCTTCTGTCATTCCAGCTACACAGCAAAGGTTTGCCACTACTACATTTGATTATGCGGCTTGTGCGGTATGTAGCTCACTCTCAGTGACAGGTACCAACCTAGAAGTTGACCTTTCAAAGCCGGTCGTAGATGCTCCGCCAGTTACAGACAGTGTTTATTGGGGAATTGAGGTGCCATTTGGTACAGCTAGTGCGCCACATACTGGAACCAACTACTTCACAGCGATTTCTGACTAATACTGAATATGTTGAATCTCTCAAACAATTACCGTGATACACTTAACTTAATGAAAGGAGGTTTATTGCGTTCTTGTGCAGTGTTACTGATGGCTGTCTTCATGCTACAGCCTTCCTTGGTTGTGGCTGAAGACAAAGTGGCACCCGAGATTGATAACGTGGCCCTGATAGATGTTACCGAGAATAGCGTCACTATTACTTGGGAGACAGATGAAGAGGCAGATTCTTTGGTCAACTACGGCTTGCAACCAGACTACGGTATCGTGCGTATTCCAGTGGCAGATAGAACTGAGCATTCAATCACACTTAATAATCTCGAGTCAGGCAGGGTGTACTACTTCAGAGTTGTTTCGGCAGATGAAAATGGTAACCAGGGAATTTCAGCCGATTACAGAGTGCAGACATCTGGCGATCCTCAGACAGGCGACGGTCAAGCTTCTGCACAAGGAGAAGGTACAAAGTCTCAGGCCGGCGATGGCAATAAGCCAGACGATGAGTCACAGATTACCACTGACACAATTGCAGATTCAACCGCCACACTAAGAGTGATTGAGCTTATAAACGATATTACAGACCCTGAAAAGCTGCAGGAAATTGTTAACGAAACTGTTAAAGCAATTAATGGTATTACTGAAGATCTTACTATTGTGGGGCCGCCGACTGTGATACCTGAAACAACTACGGCAATTGTAAAGTGGGTGACAGACCGCGAAGCTTCTTCGGAAGTGTTGTTTTCTCCAACACGAGGTTTTGATGGTAATAATTATGCCTTTTCACAACAATCTACCGGAGCGGATACCACAGACCACGAAATTCAACTGATCGGACTTGAGCCTTTTACAGAGTACAGTTTTAAGGTTCTTTCGACTGACGGGGTGGGTATCAAAGGAGAGAGTCGTAATTTTACCTTTAAAACTAAGGCTACAGCACCAGATATTAGAAATCTTAGAGTGGTGAAGGTTGAAGAAAATGCGGCTACATTGGCTTGGGATACTACTGTGCCTGCTAAGGCTCTGGTTGAATATCAAGATCAGACAACCGGTGCACAGAACTCAGTCGGTCGGCCAACCTTGGCGACTACACATCAAATGCGGTTGGCCGACCTAACTCTCGGAACTCGTTATGTAGCCTTTGTTACTTCCGAAAACTCCGGCGGTGACCGAATCAAGAGTCAGCCGATTCAGTTCATTACTGTTCGTGATATTGCGCCGCCAATCATTACAAATGTAACCAATGAATCGACCCTTTTCCCGGGTAGTGAATCACGTATTCAGACTATTATTGAGTGGGATACAGATGAACCTTCACTTTGCTTGATGACTTATCAGGAGGGTGTGGCTGGAGGAACAGAGCCTTTCACGATTGAGAAAGAAATTATTTCCTACAATTCCAAGCATGTTGAGGTGGTGGTTGATTTTGCACCTGCCACTGTGTACCAGTTTTACCTAACATGTACCGACGAGGCAGGGAACAAAATTCAGTCCGAGAACTTCGTGCTGTTTACACCGATTCAAGAAAAGAACATTATCGATTTGATTCTTGAGAACTTCGAGTCGACCTTCGGATGGGTAAAGAACATCGGGGCGTAGGTGCTGGGGATAGTCCAGCGGCCACTTGGGGGTGTGGGATGTCATAATGTGGTTACATGGCAAAACCACTCATTGTGTGTCGTGATTTATCTATTATTTACAATAAAGGTAAGTCTAACGAATTTAAGGCCTTACAGAACGTAAGTACAGATATTTTTGAAGGTGAATACATCATTCTTTTCGGTGCTTCTGGATCAGGAAAGTCTACTCTCATGTATTCAATTCAGGGTTCATTGCCGCCTGGAGAAGGAACACTTTTAATTAAGGGAGATGATATTTACTCTTATCCGCCGTCAGAGCGAGTTTATTTCCAGCGGTATGTGATGGGAATTATCTTCCAGCAGTTCAACCTAATCCCTTCCTTAACTGTGCTCGACAATGTGGCTCTACCAATGATTTTTTGTAATGCAGATAAGGCAACACGTGATCGTAGAGCGCAGTCACTACTCGACAGGTTTGGGGTAGGGCATGTGTCACATAAAATCACCCCCATGCTTTCTGGAGGTCAGCAGCAGCGTGTGTCGGTGGCTCGTTCGATGGTTAATGATCCTAAAATTCTTTTGGCAGATGAGCCAACAGGAAACCTCGACTCTGTGTCTACTCAGCAGGTGATGGATAAAATTGATGAGATTAACACCTTCGACAGAAGAACTGTCATTATGGTTTCTCACAATGCGGCTCACCTTAGTTATGCTCACCGTGTGTACTACCTAAAAGACGGGTTTATTGTGCGTGAGGTTGTCAATCCACAACGTAAGCAAATTAAACCTGTTCGAGAAGGGGAGACGATTGTGACAGAGCTAGAACAGCTGGCTCGTCTATTCCCGTATGATTCTGTAGAAACTCTTCGTGTAAAAAGTATGGTCAATTACCTGACTCAGGATTTTACTTTTGATCAGATTATCCGTCTCGAGCATGCTACTGGACTGTTCATCCAAGGAAAGATTGATCGTGATTCATACATTAAAAGTCTTGTGATGTCACTCGAGAAAGGAGGGGTGGAAATACCTGAATCTGAGGCGAGGCGCATGGCTGGTGTGACCGAAAAAATGATTAATCAAGCTGATGATATTAGACGATTTAGAGCCAGAAAAGATAATGATAGTATCTTTTTCAGTCAGCATAAGCTGTCTGAAAGAATCAGCGAACATTTGACTCATAAGTACAATATTAAGTTGTCTAAAGAGCAGAATACCAACATGACGGAGTTGATTGCTGATCGAATCACTGGTGTGATTGAAGATGATGATTTGAATCAACGACTAATGAAAGGAGTTAAAGCTGGCGGTCTTTCACTTAGTGAAGCAGAAGCTGACGATATGACACGGTACTTTGAGAAGGTCATCGCACAAGGAGTGGATGTAAGTTATAAGAGTTAGTTCATTATTATGAGAGTTCAAGATTTGGCACAGCTATCAACAAGAATGTTCAAGACCAACCCTCTGCGTACTTGGCTGACTATTCTTGGTATGGGTGTTGGTACTGGAGCGGTGGTTGTTTTGGTTGGCTTAGGCTTTGGTTTGCAGCAAATTATTCTTGAGCAGATCGTTTTTGGTGAGACTCTGCTCTCGCTTGGTGTTTCTTCTACTGGTGCTCAAGGTTTGCGACTTACTCCTGAGACTGTGACAGAATTTGAAACAAACCCAGCCGTGTTGGATGCGGCTCCACTAGCCAAGTTTCCAGCTCTTGTGACATATAAAGGTTTGACCGGTAACGTCTTTGTGCAAGGAGTGGAGCCGCCATATTTGCGCTACGCTGGTGTGACAGCGACTGAAGGAGAGGTATTTACAGAAGAAGATGCAGGAGACACTAGTACAATCATGCTTTCTCCAGCGACGCTCAAGCTTTTTGGAATTGCAGATGAAGATGTGCCTGCCTTCATTGGGCAAAAAGTTTCACTGCGACTGCTGGTGCCGGCAGATGATGGGACAGATGATGTTAATGAAATCTTAATAGACAAAGAATACACTGTTCGGGGTATCACAAAAGAAGAGGGGGTGCTCAATGCCATGATGATGCTGCCAGAGTTGAGGAATTATGTTGGTATCGAAGAGTACGAAAGAATTCAAGTTCGTGTGGATTCTAATGAAAATCTACCGCTGGTTGAAACTAAATTGATTGAGGATGGCTACAGAGTAACAGCACTATCAAAGACAGTGGAGCAGGCTTCTAAGATTTTCCAAGGAATTCAAGCAGTCCTAGCTACTTTTGGTGGAATCGCTCTTGTGGTGTCTGCTATCGGAATGTTCAACACTATGACAGTGACGCTCCTCGAGCGAACAAAAGAGATTGGTATCATGCGAACCATCGGTGCTTCACCAAACGATGTGAAGTATCTTTTCGTGTCGGAGTCTGTGGTCGTAGGTTTTCTCGGGGGAGTGACCGGTATTTTGATGGGTGTTTCCTTGGGGCTGGCAGTTAATTTGTTTCTCAATATCGTGGCGGGCCAGTTTGGAGGGAAAGCTGTTTCTTTGTTCTCGTTTCCACTTGATTTCTTGGCCTTCATTACTATTTTCTCGGCAGCTGTAGGGTATTTGACAGGTATTTTCCCAGCCAAACGAGCATCCACACTCAATCCACTAGACGCCATTAGATACGAATAATTAAAAGAGGTTATACACAGTTTTGGTTTCTCTCTGTGTATAACTCAGCACAGGCAATCAAAGTTGTCGGTACAATGGAGAGAAAGTTAGTTATTTATTTATTATGTCGTACAACAATCATGAGTTCCCACGCTATATGCGTACCGCCGGTAAAATCACAGTAGTGACTGCCTTGGCGGGTTTATTAGTATTTGTAATGGCCTTTGTTTTTGACTTTGGTTCAAAGGAGCTAAGTAAGGTGTCGGCTCAGACAGCAACCACAACGCTGACGGTTTTGAATACGCCGCCATCATTTGTGATCGATGCTTATGAGGTTACTGAGTCATCCACCTCAACGCCTACCAACTCAGGTGATGCAATCGTGTGGTCTGCTTTGGGTGGCGACAGTAACGGTGCACCATATTTCCTCCTTATATGTAGCACCAACGCGTCACCAACAGCTAATGCCGCGGCTGACATCTTTAGCTTAGGAACAGCTGCTCCTGCTTGTGGAGGTGGTGTACAGTGGGGTGTATCAACAGCTACAGTTAGTAATACTCTAGCAACAGTATCGACCACGACCACTGAGGCTGCACCGTTTGCAGAGGTTAATACTTGGTTTGCTTGGGTGTGTGACGACGACCCATCAAATCCTCGATGTAATACTGTCCCAGTACAAGGATACAGCGCAACTAACTCTTCTCCGTTCCATGTGAACTCACGACCAGTTCTAAATAATTTTGCAAACAACGGTCCGGTTGACCCAGCTGGAGTTCTTACATTCTTCTCGACTTCTTCCGACCCAGATATCGTTGGTGGGGAAGACAGTATCTACCTTGTTGTTTGTCAGACAAATACTGATTACAATCCTGTAACAAACACTTGTGACTCAAACTTTTTAGCATCAACAACGATCACCGTCTTGAGTGATGCTAGTGCAACATTTACTTTGCCGGCAATTATTAGAGACGATACTTATCCTGCTTATGGCTACATAGTTGACTCTCACGGTCATGAAGCTTCCGCCAACCCACTTCAAGCAAACTTTGACGTAAACAACGTGGCACCAACTGTGTTGAGTGCAGAAGTAGAGTTGTACGGTGTTGGAGGAGTTGGTACTGATTTGACTCTTTCAGTACCTGCTGGAGAAACACCAGGTAGTGTTCTGAACTTCACTATCCATGACGCTAACAGTTGTCTGACAGCTGCATCAACTACAGATGAAATTGCTGGATTCACTGCTTTGGTCTATAGGACTGACATAGGTACAACCACATGTAACGGAACTGGTGCAAATTATAATCCTAATAACTGTTACGACAGCGCTGTTGCTACCACGACTTGGAATTTGTCTTGTACAGCAACTTCTACATGTGCTAGCCCAACACAGGATTACATGGATTACTCTTGTACGTTCCCGCTTTGGTTTGTGGCTGACCCAACAGACAGTGGTACTCCAGCAGCACAGGATGCAACCACTTGGTCAGCAGCTATCAGCGGCATAGATGATGATGGTGCTTCCAGTACAATTGTCGCTACAGCTGCTCCAGTAGAACTTATCAGTTACTTGTCAATCAATATCCTTGCAACAGAAATTGTATACGGAGGTATTGAGCCTGGAAATGACACAGGAACGCTTATAGCTACATCAACCATAGTCAATGAAGGAAACACAGGTATTGACCAAGAGATACAAGGTGAGTCTATGTGTGGGACATTTACACCTGCTACAGAATGTCCTGTTTCAGCTACATCAACAATTCCTGAAAGTGAGCAAAAATTCGGTACGTCCACATTATTTGCTTATGCTGGACCAGAAGCATTGACTCTGTCCTCATCGACAGCACAAGAGCTAGAGATTAATGTTAATCAAACTTCAGCTACTTCAACACAACTTACGAAGGATACTTATTGGGGTATTGCAGTTCCGATAACTATCACATTGGCAGGTAATTACACCGGACTCAACACATTTGTCGGAAAGATTGCAGAACCGGCTGACTGGTAAGTAGTACACAACTAAAATCGCTATCGCACAACCACTGTTATCCAGCAGTGGTTGTTGCTTTTTAGGGTTTTTTTTTCGATAATAGAAGGACTTATACATGAATGTGAATTTGCGAAAGTGGGTTGTGTTTGGTTTGTTCTTGCCGGTACTTTTTTTAAGTACGGGTGTGACTGAAGTGTTCGCAGGTTTTGGTATTACTCCACCATATGTACGAAATACTAGCCTCACTAGGAACTCTACCTATGAGCAGCAGATTCTGCTTGTCCGTGGTGAGTCCAATATCGCCCAGAAGGCAGAGATCACTATTGATGCACCAGAGATACAAGACTGGGTAACGGTGGTCGAAGGTGATGAAATTAAGATGCCTCGAGGTGTTCAGAAGGTGCCAATGACAGTAAGAATCAAGGTGCCATCAAATGCTGATTTCAAAGACTACGAAGGGGCTATCCGTATCCGAACCCTGCCTGATAACGACCAGGTGTCTCCAGGAGCAGTCAATATTTCACTAGGTGCATTGGTTGACATTGATCTCTCTGTTATTGATAGAGAGATTAAAGATTTTAGAGTAAGAAAAATTTCTGTTGGTGACCTTAATGAAGGAACTAAGTTTGGTTGGCTATTCTTCCCTGGAAAGATTCGATTTGATATGTTGATTGAGAATACAGGAAACGTCGATGTGTCTCCATCTAAAGTAGATGTTAGGATTTTTGATAGAGCCGGAAAAGTTTTGCTTGAAGAAACAAAGCAGATTGGAAAGATTCCAAAAATACCACCATATGGTACAGAAACTGTCACAGCTGAATTGCCGACAAAACTTCCAGCCGGAAGCTACATTGCACGCTACAAGATTTTCAATGGCGATGATATAAAGCAAGAAGGTGACTTGAGTTTAAATGTTTTGCCAGCTGGCACACTGCAGCTAGCCGGATTTGGTTTTATCGGTCTATCTATAGCACACAAGATCTCTGTTTTATTGCCTGTGTTTGCAGTAATGATAGCCGGTATCTATGTCTGGCATGCGCGTCGCAAGATGCGCCCAGTACGCAGATAGTATGAGAGCTATAATTCTATTTTTCTTATTCTTAGTTTCGCTAAGCTTTCCCTCTGTCAGCAATGCAGCTTTGGTATCTACTACTACTATCACTATCAGCATTTGTGGAAATGAAATTGTAGACGGGGGAGAGGACTGTGACGTGCTGGGTGAAGTGGGTGTCTATAGCCAAACTATTGCTGGTAGACAATGTACACCGCAGTGTTTTTTTGGACCGTACTGTGGCGACGGAATTTTACAAACTATTTACTCTGAGGAGTGTGACGACGGAAACAACGATGATGGAGACTTTTGTTCGTCTATCTGTAAGATTGAGCCAGCCGGTTCAGGTGGTGGGGGTACTTCTGGTGGTGGTTCCTCAGGTGGTGGTGGAGGAACAAAAGATCTTGGAGATACTCTCGTTAGTATCAAAGGAAAAGCTTACCCGACCAGAACCATTAACTTTCTTTTAGATACTGTTAGTGTTGGTAATGTACGTTCTGACAGCTCAGGTAATTTTGAGTTCTCCGCTAAAGCGTCACCCGGAACAGCTACACTTGGTATATGGGCAACAGACAGTGCTGGAACTCGCTCAATTACACTCAACAACACTTTTGACGTGACTCAAGGGGCAATTACAAATATTAACGGCATTGTATTGCCGCCAACAATAAAAGTGGCGAATCAAAATGTAAACCCAGGAGATAATATTTTGGTTTCTGGATTCGCTGTTCCCAACAGTGCGGTACAACTTCATTTCAATAACGGTCAAATAATTGAAAATACGACAGCTAGTGCTGCTGGTGACTGGTCTGTGAACTTCAATACTAGTAGACTATCGATCGCAGAACACACTATGAGAGCGCGTAGTGTCGTCGGTACGCCGCCTTTGACTACTCAGAGTAGCTTTAGCTCCTCACTACAGCTTTTTGTGGGTGTTGATGGTAAAACTACTTCACCTTCAGACTTGAATCGCGACGGCTCTATAAATTTGATTGACTTCTCAATTCTTATTTTCTGGTGGCAGACAAATGGTGGTGATTCAAATCCTCCAGCTGATATTAACGGAAATGGGCGGGTAAGCTTGGAAGATTTTTCAATTTTGCTCTTCAATTGGACAGGATAATTTATTTTATACACAAAATTTGTGTATAAGTGACAAAAAATTTTTTGCCGCATCGTACAATGTAATAGTACTGACGAAGGAGGTAATCAATTAGCATTACTGCACGTACTTTTTGTATGTGAGCGCTTCAGCCAAGCGTTACTTCGTGAGTATCCTTACAGTGCATTTTTGTACTCGGAGTGGAGACCGCAGTACTGTACGAGTTTACTCGTTTGTGTCCTTACCACAGGTATACAGACTGTAGGGGATAATACAACGTAGAGTATATGAATCGAGCAAATAACTCGTTCTCTGTACTCCAAGCAACTGCAGCGATTGTAGTCATGGCCGTTCTTCTATGGTCATTTGGCCTACCTTCACTCCGCTTTGCGGAAGCTGCTAATGTCACCTCTTACAGTGATACACTATCGGACTCAGCTCCCAGTGTTGTCGCTAACCACACCATTGAGTTCGTGACCCCAACAGGTCTCTCAGCTGGTGAAATTATTAGTCTGACTTTCCCTGCTGGATTTACTGGCATTGGAAGTTTGGTAGCAGCTGACCTTGACCTTAGGGTTAATGGTACAGACGAAGATTTGATTGATGGTGCTGCTTCTGGTGCAAACTGGAATGTTACTGCTGCGGGTCAAGTGATTGACATCGAAAGTGGAACAGACACAGTTGGTGCTGGTCAAACAGTTATCATCGAAATCGGAACAAATGCTACCTTTGGTTCAACTGGTTCAAACCAAATCACAAACCCAGGTTCAGCCACTTCATACGAAATTGAATTGACTGTCGGGGCAGGTGATACTGGTAAGACTAGAGTAGCTATCGTTGATGCAGTTACAGTTACAGCCTCTGTTGATACACTTTTTACTTTCACAGTAAATGGAGTAGCAGACGGAACGCTGGTTAACACAGCTGACACAACTGGTGGAGACACTACAGCTACTGCTATCCCATTTGGAACTTTGGTTGCTGATACTGCAAGTACAGCTGCACAAAACCTAGAAGTGTCCACAAACGCTGCAAATGGTTTTGTAGTTACAGTACAAGTAGATCAACAACTTCTTTCAGCTAATGGCGCAGATATCGATGGTTTCCGGGATGGAAGCTACGATACTACACCTGTAGCATGGGAATCACCGGGTGCGACTCCTGGAGCAGAAAATGAATACGGTCACTGGGGTCTGTCGTCTAACGACACAACTCTAACTGGCGGTCTTTCAGACTTTTTCTCAGGGGGAGACAACTTCGTATCTGCATCTACAACACCTGTTGAAGTATTCAGACACGATGGACCATCAGACGGAACTGTATCTGGCGAAGGTAATGCCGACGTCATTTACAAAGTAGAAACTACAGCCCTTCAAGAGGCTGCAGAAGATTACACCGCTACATTGACATACGTAGCAACGCCAGTGTTCTAAAGAATATTGGCTCCAAGCTTGGAGTTAAAACACAAAAGACCCTATCTCCCACCACGAGAGGGGTTTTTTGTATGTGAACAGTCGACATATTTTTTGGTTTGCTTGCTATAATAAGAATATGAATTTCGTGCGCTTATTTTTTGTGATGGCTCTTGTTGTGTTCTTGCAGCCTGCTAGTTTTACCGAAGCAGCTTCTTTATATATTGATCCAGCTATTAAGACTCTCAACCGAGGTGACGCGATAACGATGTCTATAAGACTTGATACTGACGAAGAAGTAGGTGAGTGTGTCAATGCAGTAGATGCTGTCATTACATATACAAGCAATATTGAGCCGGTGGATGTTTCTATTGGAGACTCAATTTTGAGTATGTGGGTTGAAAGGCCGGTTATTAACCGTGAGAATAAGACTATTACTTTTGCTGGCGGGATCCCAAATGGATACTGCGGACGTGTGATTGGTGACCCACGACTGACAAATGTTCTGACAAGAATCGTATTTCGTTCACCTGGGTTTAGTATTGGCGGTAGTTCAGAAACAAATGCTGAAGTAAGTTTTGGTCCAGAGACAACAGCTTACCTAAATGACGGCAGGGGGACAAAAGCTGATTTGGCACTATACGGCTCAAAAATTGAATTGAGTCAAAAGCCAGGTACTGTGATGGTTAATGATTGGAAGGGTGAGGTGGCTGATGATAAGACACCTCCAGAAGAGTTTAGTTTGTCATTGCAGAAGGACGAAAAAGCTTTTAATGGTAAATATTACGTAGCGTTTGAAACCACCGATAAACAAACTGGTGTTGATCACTACGAAGTAATGGAAGAGCCATTGACCCAATTTGGTACTTTTCAGTGGGGAAGAGCGGATGCGCCTTGGTTGAGAGTGAAGCAGCCGCCTTTCCATGTGCTCGAAGACCAATCTTTGAATAGTATTATTAGAGTAAAGGCTATCGATAAAGCTGGTAATGAGTACATCGCCAACCTGATACCAGATGACTCGATGAGAACCATTTCGAGAGGTCAGTTAGTTACTTCTTTGATCGTTATCGCATCAATCGTCCTCTTGGTAGCATTGGTGGTGGTTTGGAGATATCGACGTCGAAAGACTCAGGCTACCCTGATTGATGGTGAAGAAGATGATGGTTATGAAGATGAGACCGATGATAATGAAGAATTAAAATAGTTTTATGAATACACAGATTACAAAACCCGGTATCTTATCACTAAAACTTCTCGCATATTCACTCCTGTCTCTGTTATTGTTTTTGGCCAGTTATGCTTTCGCGAATGCAGCCTCGCTCTCTTTGTCGCCAAGTACCGGAGTGTATTCCGCCAACGGCACCTTCTCAGTCAGAGTTCTGGTTAATACCGATGGCAAGTCTGTAAACGCTGCTGAGGGTTCTTTATCTTTCAATCCCCGCGAGCTTTCGGTAGTATCGGTCAACAGAAATAATTCGATTTTTAATCTTTGGGTTACAGAGCCGACCTTCTCAAACAGCGCAGGGACTATAAATTTCAGTGGTGGATTGCCTTCTGGCTATAGTGGTCAAACTGGAACCATCATGAATGTAACATTTCGAGCGGCTGGAGCTGGTACTGCTAGAGTATCGTTTAAGAATGGTTCAGTCTTAGCAAATGACGGCAAAGGGACAAATATTCTCACTGCCATGAATGGTGGAACATACACCATTCAGGCGCAATCTGCTGCACCAGAACCTGAGATAATTGAGTACGTTGCACCAGCCAATACGCCGGCAGCTCCGGTCATTACTTCTACTACCCACGGCGACCCAAAGTTTTGGTCTAAGTCAAAAGACGCGGTACTTAGCTGGTCGCTACCTGCTGGGGTGACCGCAGTGAGGACATTGCTTGATTCAAATCCGACAACCATACCAACCAAAGTGTACGACAGTCCTATCAAGGAAATATCTCTTACAGATTTGGATGAAGGTGTTTCTTATTTCCACATTCAATTCAAGAATGCTGACGGCTGGGGTAAGGTTGCTCACTATCGTCTAGCAGTTGACTCAGAGAACCCTTCTAAGATTGATATTAAACACTCTGAAAATTCAGATTTGAACAATCCAGTCCAAGTGCTTTCAGTTCAGGTGACTGACAAGACGTCTGAAGTTAAGGTGTTCAAAGTTAAACTTGATGCAAGTGAACCTTTTGATTACGTGGACGAAAAAGGTTCAAGCACTATCTCATTGCCAGCATTAGATCCAGGTTACCACTCAGTTATCATTGAAGCTTTTGATGAGGCTGGTAACAGTATTGTGGGTACATACTCATTTACTATTGAAGCTTTTAGTAAGCCAGCCTTCACAGAATATCCGTCTGAGATTAATGAAGAAGTGATTCCTGTAATTAAAGGATTGACCAGAGCTGGAGCATCGGTAGATGTGATACTGAAGAGGGTTGGTGGAGATCCTTCTGTATATACAGTGATAGCAGACGAGACGGGAGAGTTTATCTTTATTCCTGAGGGTAAGTTCTTTAATGGAGTTTATGAACTCTCAGCTCAGGCGACAGATGAATTTGGTGCTCAAAGTGAAGTTTCAAATGTTATCAGGATTGCTGTGCAGCAGCCTGGCTACCTCAAGATTGGCTCTATGATTATTAGTGTTCTGTCTGTCGTGGTGCCACTTGTGATTTTGCTCTTCGCTTTATTTATCGGCACATGGTACATGTTTGTTTATTTCCGTCGGTTTAGGAAGAAGGTTAAGATTGAATCTACTGAGGCTTTGGAAATACTCCACAGGGAATTCTCTTCACTACAAGGTATGTTAAGAGAGCAGGAATCACTGATGCAGTCGTCAAGAAAAACTAAAAAGCTCACTAAGGCTGAATCTGATATGATAGAAATATTAGATAGAGCATTGCAAAATTCACAGCGAGCAGTTGAGAAAGAGATTGAAGACGTTACAGAATTAACAAAAAAGAAAGATTAAACAAACAGATATGCAAACAGAAAATAAATCAGGATGGTTGAATACAAAGAATCTCGTTTTTCTATTAGTTGGTGTGATGCTGATGGTGTGGTTGGTGTCAGTCCTTGTTGATAGTCGTTTTAGTGAACTTGAGCTGGCTACTGAGGTGAAGATATCAGATCAAGAAACTTTGTTGGTAGCGATTGCTGAAACTACAGCCCGTAATGGTGCTGATCAAATTACTGAATCAATCGTTCGTGACTGCTCAGTAGATGAGAGAGAGAGTTTTGATTACTTACTAAGTCGACTCAATGATGGTCTTAATCATTCGCAACTTGTTGAGTTAGAAAGATTGTTCGGAAGATGTGGCTCTTTCTTTGCGGAGAGAAAGTCTGTTATGGTCTCCAGGTTTACTCGTGAGATTGAGGTTTATGAAGACTATGTTGACCAGCTAAGTTTGATTTCTGGAGACGATAAATTTGAGGACTACAAGGTCTCTAATTGGCATGAGCTGTCAGATTTGGAGCATAAGCAGAGCGAGTTGTTTTCTAAGCTTGTTACTCTTCAAGATGAAATCATTTCAAACCTTCTACAAGGAAAGAGTGCTAGCTCAGATGAGATTGTCGGAATTTTAGTTGAAGTTAGTGGAGTTCAAGAGTCGTTATTGGTTGCGCGCCAACAAGCTACAACACTACGAACAGACCTACTGTCGCTATAACAAAACATGAATCGAATCATTTACTACTTCAAAAATTTGTTTTCAACTCAACAAAGGAGTGGTACGGTTCGGTATATGTTCCCCGCGCTTTTGACTTTCGCTACTATTCTCGGAGCGGCTGCGGTTAGTAATAGTGGAGTGTCTTATGTCAGACTAGCAACTTCTGCCTCGACTGTGGAGGCTGGTCAGAGATTTACGATAGACGTTTATGCCAGTGCCCACGTACCTGTCAATGCAGTAGATATTACTTTGCAGTTTGAATCAAACGCCGTGCAAGTCTTGGCCGTTGATAGGGGGCAATCGGTTTTGACTATTTGGACCCAAGATCCAATTATTAAGGATGATAGGGTGATTTTGAGAGGGGGTACTTACCGGAAAGGATTCATTGGTGAACATAAAATTGCCTCAATTGATTTAAAGGCAAAAGTTACTGGTCAAAACAGTTTCTCTGCAACCAGTGTTGTTCTTTTAGCAGGCGATGGAAAGGGTACATCTGTCTCAGTAAAGGAGTCTGATAGTTCCAAGGTTAGTCTTTATGTATACGATGAAAATACCAACCTAGACAGTATTGGAGTAAATGTAGCAGTAAAAATTGTGACAGATATAAATGGGGACGGAAAGGTTTCTCTCTCAGATATTAGTGCTTTTATGGCTGCTTGGAATGATAAAAAGATCAAATATGATTTTAATGGTGATGGCCAGATGACCTTTAGAGATTTTTCTATAATATTGGCTGATTTTTTCTTCAAGTAGGGGTTGTTAGTAACTCTGTTGATAAGTGTGGTGATAAAGACTGAACAATACTGGTATTATTAGTATGTGATGGGAATAATATGGCACTTCAACTATTTGGTTGAGCCTTAAAATGTCACGTAGAAGTTCAAAAACTGAAGATAAAAACAATTTAAAAACTAGTTCTGTACGCTTTGAAAATAAGTGTTCTGCTAGGGTATTTGATATTGGCACAGTTACTTCTGTAACTGAAACTGTTCTCTTGTACAAATTAGTTTTCATGTCCAGAAAGGCAGTATTACTGTCGCTTTTATTGTGTGTCTGCTTCCTCTCTCAGCCTTTCCAGAATGTTTATGCTGATGAAGTTGAACCAGTTGCTCAGCCTGAAGTGCCGCAGCCTCCGAAAGTAACAATTGTTGCAGAAGCTCCTGAAGTAAGCTTTGTTGAAGAAAGTCCGCCACCTGCCGCTGATATATCGCCACCTGAAGAGGGTGAAGTTAAAACAAGTGACACTGCAAATGATTCCAGCAGTGTGCTTGCTGTTTCTGATAATGCTGTCGATTCTGATGAGATTATTGAGTCAGCAGTTATTGAAGAAGATGAAGATTTAAGTGCAGACTCTTCACAAAGTTCATCTACTGTCACTACTGTCGGCAATGTTTCTGCCTCATCAAGTGAAGCAATAGCTTCTTCGACCGCTGCTACAAGTACAGGTCAGTCAGCTCAAAATGGTGGCGGATCTGCTTCAGAAGATGAAGTCCCAGCAAATGATAATTCGTCTGATGAAGATGATGTTGATGCTTCTGGTGAGGAAGACGCAATAGTTTCAGTATCTAGTGATTCAGGTACAGGTCATGATGCTGACTCTGGTGCTGAAGAAGATTTGGAGGATTCACAAGATGTTTTGCTTGAAGATGAGGAAACTGAAGCTTTGAATGATGGAGAATTTGTGTCAGTAGTAGAGAGCGATTCAAGCTTTACATTTAATGAGAATGAATGTACCCGAATAGAAGATGGTTCCTTCTATTGTCAGAAGTCTAGTGGCGAATTACCGCTCAATGACTCTTTAGTTGCGCTGCCGGATGGTGATGGTGACTTGGAAATCTTTTTAGTAAGAGATGGGATGCAGACTCAAATTACTCACAATAAAGTTGATGATGCTTCACCGTTTTATGATGAGTACTCAAGAACTATCGTTTGGCACAGACTAGTCGATGATAGATATCAGATTATTTCATACGACATAGAAACTGGCGATGAGGTTCAAATTACCGATGGTTTTGTAAATAATATGGAGCCAACCAGACATGGTGATTACATCGTTTGGCAAAGATGGGTTCAAAATAATTGGGAGGTAATTTTGTATAACTCTGGTACCGAAAGACAGATTACAGATTCTCCTCGGCATGACATAGCACCTCATGTTAGAGGGCCTTTGGTTATTTGGAATAGCCGCTCAAATGACGGTACGCAGTCACTAAAAACATACGATATTCAGAATCGCACCTACACGACAATCGAGGATGGTGATGGGGTTTCAGTATCAAATCCTAGAATGGTGGTGATGTATGAAGCTATGTATGAAAACGGTGATGTTGTGATGAAAGGTTTTGATTTGGTGTCTGGCAAAATTGTACCTTTGCAGTCTATACCTAGACAGTTGCCAGACGAATTACCTGAAACAGATTCGACTGGTGAAACTAGAGCCTTGATTCAGTCAAAACCAAGTCCTAAGGGTTCTGATGTTACTAATTCTTCATCTACACCTCCGACTGACGGTAACGCCTCAAGTACTCCTGAGGTTGTAGGGGTTGATGCTCCAAGCACCCTTGATTTGAGGGCTACAAGTACGCCTGATATATCAGAGATTATCACACCAGATATTGTGGCTACTTCAACAATTCCTGATTTAGTTATTTTGCCAATTGAACCTGACCCAGAATCAGCGACAAGTTCACAGACTGCTCAAGAATAATTATAAAAGTGCGGTACTATAAGAGGATGGAGTTATGTATAAACTGCGTGTTTTAGAACGTGTTAATAATGCTGTTTCAGTATTCGTCATGATGTCGATGCTGTTGCAGGTGTTTGGAGTGTTGCTTGTGCAACTGGTTTTGTTGTATCCAATGCATGTGGAGGCTGCTAGAGTGGTAATCGATAGTACTGCTACAACGAACTCCGGCTCACACAACATCACCGGTTCTGAAAACGTATTCATTAGTGATCAGACTGGATATACATTTTATCGAGACAGTACTGGTCAGTGTGCTTACCGAAAAACCACCGATGGGGGTGATACTTGGGGCTCAACTGTTTTGGTTGATAGCCAGACTGACTGTTTGAAAATTGTGGTTTGGTATGATCGTTGGACTCCGGGAAGTACTGGTAACTATATCCATATTGCCACCATGGACAGTAGTCTTGATGATTTGTTTTACAATAGACTCGATACGACTACCGACACGCTATTGATGGGGAGTTCACCTACCAATGGTTCAATTAATTCTGGTCAGTCTCCCACGATTTCTGCAAACGTAAACACACATTCTCTTACTGTTGCTACTGATGGTGAGGTGTACATGGCGGTTAATGACGGATCAGATTCTTATGCTGTGTCTTGCTCTTCGAGTTGTAATTTAACGACTAGTTGGAATGAGGTGGGTACAACCCCGTTTGATTTTTCACCTGATCACAATTTGATGATGCCGCTTAGTGGGGGAAATGTTTTGGTGATTAATCGAGATGTGTCTGCTAATGATATTCGATCATCTATTTGGAACGGAAGTTCTTGGTCAGCCTGGAACACAATTGATGCAAACGCGGTTGAGAGTGCGACATATGATGGAGGCTTATCAGCTACTATAGATATTGATACTGGTTACATATATTTACTTTACTCTGCTGATAATAATGACATGAATACAGCCGATCATGATTTGCGTTCGGCTGTTTATGACGGGGTTGGTTGGACTAATACCACCGATGTCTTTACAAATATTGCTGGTAGAGGTCTTCATGGAGCCACAATTGGTTATGACCAAAATAATGGTGATATTTACATAGCCTACGTCCTTGAGGATACGATTGGTAATTCTTTGACTGGTAATATCTATTGGGCTACTTCAACTGATGGAATGACAACTTGGGGGGCTGAGCATGGTCCGTTAAATGCATCTGGCGATGATTTTGGAAAGCCTATTTTAACGCTTAACAACTACGAGCGTATGTATGTGACTTGGTGGGGACCAACAGCCGACGACAGAGTTGGTGATACTGTAGCAGACATCGGCCCCGATACTCTGGTGACGGCATCTGGAGCGATAGTTTCTGAAGCTAGGTCACCTA
Source organism: Candidatus Kaiserbacteria bacterium (assembly GCA_020428685.1). GTDB lineage: Bacteria > Patescibacteriota > Minisyncoccia > Phycocordibacterales > UBA918 > OLB19. The sequence continues at coordinate 27,214 of JAGQMJ010000004.1, read as the reverse complement.
GTACCGATTTGTACGTCGGAGGTAAATTTGCTGTTACAAGTATCACTTCGAGAACGGTTTCTTCTGTCAGAATAACCGAGAAGGGTACAGTAGACGGTGAGACTGAGCTGGCCAATATCAAAATGTACTACGAGTACGACACTTCTGCTCCATACAACTGTGCTAGTGAGTCTTACGCCGGGACTGAGTCACAGTACGGAGGGACAGATGCAAATGGTTTTTCCGGGCCAGACGGAAGTTCTGTTTTTGCTGGTACTATTGCCAGTATTGGGCCGACCCAGGCACTGTGTCTGTATACCGTGCTAGACATTTTGGTTGATGCTGATTCTGGTGACACTATGGCTATAGAAATATCTGACCCATCTACAGATGTTATTGTGTCTGGCACTACAGCCTTTCCAGCAGAAGCAGTTGCGATTAGTGGAACAACCAATATCGTTAGTCCGGATCTTACGCTTGGTCACTACCATTGGAGAAATGATGACGGTAGTGAATCAGGTGCTACATCAGCTAAAGGAGGGGCTGAAGATGCACCTTTGCTTGCAATAGCAAAGGAGACTCCCGTTAGATTGCGCATGGGTATTTCTAACGAAGGTTCGACCACATCGCTAGATGTTGCTTTTCAGGTTGAATACGGCTTGGCGGCGCCGACCTGTAATGATGTTACAGTGTGGACAGATGTGGGCTCGACTGATGATGCGTGGAATATGTATGATTCTGCAAACCTGACTGACGGCTCTGACACAACCAACATCGCCGTTAGTACAGGTGGTGTGACGGATGAGAATGCTTCTTTCTTGTCATCAAATGGAGGTGTGCGCGATACAAGGTCTACCACCAGTCCAGTCATGATTGGTATTACGGAATTCGTGGAAGTTGAGTACTCAATGGTCGCTTCTACGTCTGCCTCAGAGGGAGAGACCTATTGTTTTAGAGTTACTAATGAAGGTCAACCTATCAATGATTACTTAGTTTTTCCTACAGCAACGATTGACGCTGATGTGCGTGTGAGTGCCACTGGCACTGCTATCGCTGGAGCAGATATTCCAACTCCTGATGTTTATTTTGGAGGTACTTTTGTTCTGAAAGAAAATTCTAGCTCCAGAAATGTGACCAGTATTACAATTTCAGAAATTGGCACTGTGGATGCAGCGGTCGGACTGGATAATGTAAAACTATTTTATGATCTAGATACAACCAGTCCTTACAATTGCATTAGTGAATCATATGGAGGGGGAGAAGCGCAGTTTGGGTCAACTGACACAGACGGCTTCAGTGCCGCAAACGGAACCTCTACCTTTACCGGTTCAGTAAATATTACTCTCACTCAAGCGATGTGCGTCTATGTGGTAGCGGACATTACTACCGATGCTGTGAGTAACGATACTGTGCAGTTTGAAATTACTTCCGCTACAAATGACATTATTGTGTCGAGCGGGTCAGTCGCGCCATCCATCCCAACCACTCAAAATGGTTCGACGACCCTAAGCGGTGGTGAATTAGTCGTAAAGCATATTCACTGGCGAAATGACAACGGTAGTGAGTCAGGTGCTACTTCAGCCACTGGTGGAATAGAAGACACCGCTTTAAATGATTTTGATTTATCTTCCCCGATCAGATTGCGTTTTGGTATTACTAATCAAGGGTCTACATCTTCAGTCCCGACCAGATTTAGGCTTGAATTTAGTCCGAAGTTTACGACTTGTAGTGCGAACACAGTTTGGACGGATGTCGATGCCGTGGCGGACGGTTGGGATATGTATGACTCAGCCAACCTAACTAATGGTTCAGATACCACAAACATCGCAAACGGAATCGGAGGAGTGACAGATGAGAATACCACTTTCCTTACTCCAAACGGTGGAGTGAGAGATACTGAATCCCTAACTGCAAGTACAACTTTAGATACGGATGAACATGTTGATCTTGAGTACAGCATCACTTCAACCGCTAATGCACTCAATAATACTACTTATTGTTTTAGAGTTAGTGCCAATGGGGCGGATTTACAGGGGTATGATACTTATGCAGAAATTACAACAGTTCCAAAGCGTGACTTCAAGGTGCAACGAGGTAATTCAGTTATTACAGGTTCGTCTATTACCATTACTGCAGGGGTCGATTACACAGCCCCTTCAGCTGCTAACAAAGCTTTTGTAAGAATTACTAACAGTCATCATACGGGTGCTGGAGACTTGACTGCGGGAGGTGCTCAGAATGCTGACGATGTGACGGCTTACATTAGTAATCCAAGTAATATTATGACAAGTATTACATTCACTCGAGGTTCTAGTATTTCAGACACTTTCGTTGATTGGGAGATTGTTGAATTCGTAGGGGCAGTTTCTACAGATAATGAAATGATAGTTAGGGACGTCGGAGTTATCACTCTCACAAACAGTGATTTGGTTGCCACGGGCACGTCTGCTTCTGTGACAGATGATAGTGATGTTGTTGTATATGTAACGGGTATCAGGAATAGGAATACTTCAAGAAACTACTACGCTGGACAGGTAACATCTAGCTGGGCAGCTGGTAGTGATGAGCCAGTCTTTACACGTGGAGCAACCGGTAACGCTTTCGTGGATGTGAGTTATGCCGTTGTGGAGTATGTTGGAAATAACTGGGTAGTACAAAGATCTGAGCATACTTACACGGCTGCAGGAACAGCTGAAACAGAATCAATCACAGCAGTTAATTCTTTGGCTAGAACTTTTATTCATTCACAAAAAAGAATGGGTGCTAGTACAAACGTGGTTCATTTCGGACATCAGGTTTGGCTGTCTAGTATTGGGGCCGTTTCTTATGAGCTTGAAAGTGGAGCGGATACTGGTATTGGTCAGACATCGGTAGCTTGGGTGATTGAGAATACTCAGACTGGTTCAAATGGGATGAATGTCCAACGCCAGAACGGGTCTACAATCAATGGAGCAGAGCCTTTGACTATAGAGCTCGCTATCTCGACTCCACTAAATGCAGCGAATAATGCCTCGATTTTTGTTAATAGTAGTGCAGCTGGAACAAACAATGCCTACCCAAGACCAATTATGGGAGCCAGAATAACTAGTACTACAACTTACGAAATATGGCGTAGTGATACTGGTCAGAATCTATCGTACAGAGTGGAGCTGGTGCAGTGGCCTGTGGCTGACTTAGCGATTCGGCAGAATTATTATCGCTTCTATAGCGACAATGACACATTAACTCCGACAGATCCATGGCCACCTGGCCTCAGTGATCTGGGAGAAAATACCACTATAACTGCAAATGATTCTCCACTAGGTGAAGATGATTATTTGCGTATCCGCATGAGTCTTCGTGTCTCAAACGCCAACATGCCGGCTGGGTTCCAGCAATTTAAGCTCCAGTATGCTGAAAGATTGACGACCTGTACTGCTGTTAGTACGTGGGAAGATGTTGGTCAAACCGCCAGTTCAACTATTTGGCGAGGGTATGTTGGCACATCTACTGTGGACGGCACAGCTCTCTCGACCGACCCTCCAGTACCAGGAGATTTGCTAGTTTCTGTTTCTGATGTGGCAGGTACTTTGGAGTCGACCAACCCCTCAGCTTCCAACCCGTTTGTGGTGTTTGATGGAGAGGATATAGAGTACGATTGGTTTGTGCAGCAGAATGGAGCAAACCCTGATACAGTTTATTGTTTTAGGATGGTGATTTCTGATGGTTCTCCGTTGGATGGATATTTGCATTATCCTCAAATACGAACAGCAGACTTCTCTCCTGTCACCATGAACTGGCGCTGGTATAGCGACGTTGGCAGTGAAACTCCAACCAGCCCTTTGGCGAATGAAAATGTTGCACCAGCAAATATAGAAATAGATGACACGCTCATGCTCAGAGTCACCGTAAGAGAGCGCGCAAATATCACTGGTAGTGATGTTAAGTTTAAGCTGCAGTTCTCAGATGATATATCATTCGCTAATCCTGTCGACGTAGTGGCTTCTACTACCTGTGTAGAGAATTCACTGTGGTGCTACACAAATGGTGGCGGCGTAGACAATGCTTTAATCAGCTCTTCAACTTTATCTGACACTGAGTCATGTATTTCAGGTTTAGGAAATGGTTGTGGTACACATAATGAAACATCAGCTCATGTGACGGGGCATACTCATGGCGCACAGCAATCCAAAGAATATTCCTTCACTATTTCTCAAGCGGGAGCTAGAGTTGGCGCTGTTTACTATTTTAGGCTTGCAAAGTCAATAAATGACGAAATCGTGCCTCATGATATAGGTGAGAGCTACCCGTCTGTCTTGTCTGGCAACTCGGCTCTTACGTTTTCTATTTCTGGATTACCGTCTGGCACAAATACAGCTGGGGTAGTGACTGATGCTACTACTACAGCTACCGGTGTGACGTTTGGGTCGATCCCGTTCAATGATGACCAGATAGCAGCCCAAAGAATCACGGTCAGCACCAACGCTACAGAAGGGTATCAGGTGCTCCAATATGCGCGACAACAAATGATGAGTAGCTACGGAATTGCGATTGATAATATTACCTCAAGTAATGCTGTTCCAGCAGGATGGGCTACAGCCTGTAGTGGTGCGACAACTGGCTGTGTCGGGTATCATACGACTGACGCAACCCTCGAGGGTGGCTCAGCTCGCTTTGGTCCGACCGATACCTATGCAGCACTCAGTACGACCCCTTCAGAAATTATGTACAGCTCTCTTCCAATCGGAGGAACGGAAGATATAGTATTTAGAGTATTAGTGACGGAAATGCAGCCAGCCGGAGAGTACGAAACTGACATTGTCTATCTGGCCGTACCGGTGTTCTAGATGCTATTATATAGAAATGAAAAAAAGGATTAACTTGGCAGCGATACCTTTGCTGATTTGCTTGCTGTTACCAAATTATTCGCTAGCATCTGAGATTACAATTAGACCATTTCTAGTTGACGAAACTCTTGAGCCTAGAGACTCTATAACCAAAACTATCTCTCTTACTAGTGATTACGACACTAGAAAAGCAGTCATGTTTGTGACTGTTAATGAGATTACTATTGATTCAGCGGGAGAGATCAAAGAATTCGTCTCACCGGTAATGACCGACCGGACAAATACAATCACGAGCTGGCTGGAAATAACCAGAGGTAGGGTAGAGCTGATGCCAAAAGAGTCAGTAGAAGTTCCCCTTACAATCAAGGTTCATCCATATGCTGAGCCAGGGGTTTACCATGCTTTTATTGGTTTCGTTGAAGCTCCCAATAGGCCTAAGGCTGAAGCTGTTGCAATGGCTGGTGATGCTAAAGGTGTAATTGTAAAAGTTACTATTGCAGACGAGAGAAAGGACAGTATGCGTATCAGTAGCTTTATAATTAATCGGTTCGTGACTGGAGATAATAATAGATCAATTGATATTGAGGTTGAAAACATGGGTGATTTGCCGTCATCACCAGCTGGAGAGATTATTTTCTATGACTCGAAGGGAGTTGAAGTCACTTCTGTCCCAGTTGACTATGGTGGAAAAGCTATTGCCCCAGGTGAGAAAGTTGTTCTTAAAAGCTCTGTCCCTCTTGATAATGATCTGGGTAGATTTAAGGCCAATATATCTCTAGACTATGGAGAAAACCAAAGAGCATCTTTGTATGACACAACTTTCTTCTACATGATGCCAATGAATCTAATGATTATTATCTTTATCGGGATTCTCTTGACTGCTGTCATAGTAGCCTTGTTGTTCCGACGAGCTTTTGCTCAAGACGCTTATGATGACGAAGATGGAGATGAGGTTGTGATGTATGTAAAGGATGGACACGACGCTAAACCGCAAGACCATGATATCGACCTTAAGAACAAGTAAATACTTTCTATTGATGCTTGGTGTGATTGCCGGACTAGCTCTTTTGCCGTCACAGGTTTCGGCTCAAGGGACTTTGACTTTGAGTGTGTCACCAACTTTGTTTGAAATGTCTGGCAGCCCAGAGCAGTCATGGACAAGTACTGTTAAGGTTATTAATTCCAACAAGTTTGAAATTAGAGTTTTTGCCGATGTGGTGAATTTTGCTCCTCAAGGTGAAGCTGGCCAAGGGAAATTTTTATCAGTTCTAGAAACAGAAACCGACGGACAAACTCTAGCTGAGTGGATAAGCTTGAAAGATAAGGAAATTATTATTCCACCTGAGCAGTCTGTTCAAGTGCCGTTTACTATTCATGTACCGGAGGATGCGCCGCCAGGAGGACATTTTGCGGCAGTCATGATTGGTACAAAATCCCTCAGTGATGAGCCAAACAAGATGAAAGTTGAAACTTCACAAGTTGTAAGCTCATTGATTTTCCTCAGAGTTGCTGGGGATGTGATTGAGAAGGGGGCTATTCGTGAGTTCAGAAGCACAAAAGCAATTTCAGAAACTCCTGAAGTTTCGTTTGAATTAAGGTTTGAAAATAAGGGGAATGTGCATATTCAGCCACAAGGAGACATTAAAATCTTCAACATGTGGGGACAGGAAAGAGGTGTGATTCCAGTCAATCGAAGCACGATGTTTGGAAATGTATTGCCTGAAAGTATTAGAAAGTACAACTTTACTTGGTCGGGCCAATGGTCTTTGGCTGATATGGGTCGCTACACAGCCGTTGCAACTTTGGCATACGGTGAGGATAGTAGACAGTTTGCTGATAGTGAAACAGCTTTTTGGGTAATTCCTTGGAAAATACTTGGATTGATAATTTTGATATTAGGAGGTTTTGTGGCACTAGTTAGTTGGGCTATCAAGTTGTATATCAGAAAAATGTTGGCTATGGCCGGAGTTTCTCCTGAGCTGCATGCCTTGAAACAAAATGTTCAGCCGGTAAGGCGGGCTAAGGTTTCGGTGGTTGCTCCGATTGAGGCTGGGATTTTAGATTTGCGTAGCCAGTTGAGACAAACAGAAACTTGGCACGACTGGTTGAAAACCTTATCAAAATTTATCTCACTCAATAAGGTGTTCTTTGTTGTGTCTACGACGGTTGTTGTCTTTGTTGTTCTGATATTTGTATATATCAAGTCGGCATCGGTTGAAAACAGAAGTTACGAAGTAACGATTGACGCTGCTGGTTCTGAAGTGAAGATTACCTCTGAGCAGTTGGCTTACGACGAGTTGGTAAAGCTTGACCTTTCTGCCAATAGTAACGTTCAGGTTAAAGAGTTTCCTCTGATTAGCATCGTAAACCAAAGCGGAGTAAATGGTTTGGGTGCAGAATTACAGCTAAAACTTGAAAAGGAAGGGTTTACCATTACTGATTTAGATAATGATTTTAGTCTGGAAGAAAATAATACAGTTATAGTCTTCAGTCCAGAGTTTGCAGATGAGGCATTAGAACTTAGTAAGCATATAGATGGCTCTCTACTTTCAGCTTACTCGGACATCTCGGAAGAAAGAACCCCGATAGTTGTGTTTGTAGGTAAGGATTTCAAAAATGGTGTAGAATAATGATAAGGATTACTCGTAAATAATTTTTATATCATGAGTCAAAAATCTATTACACTAATAATCGTACTTTTCGTACTTCTTGTACTAGGTATGTTTATATTTGCTCACCTGAAAAGTAGTGAGTTAGAGGAGGTGGACCTGCAGCCAGTGCAACAAGAAGAAGTGTCAACTGACAAGTATTCAGACATTAAGCGAATAGATGCAAAGCATTATTATATCGACGGGGTACATACTTTGGTCGGGGAAATCAATTTCCCTACACCTTGCGATCTCCTTGAAACGGACTCTCTTGTGATGGAATCTATGCCTGAGCAGGTAAGACTCAATTTCACAGTGATTAATAATTCCGAAGACTGTCAGCAAGTGCCAACTGCCCAAAGATTTAAGATCGAGGCAACTGCCTCAAGCTTGGCAGAATTTTCTGCTTGGTTTATGGGTAGAGAAGTCGAATTTAATCTAATTCCTGCTAGAGAAGGGGAGTTGCCGGCTGAATTTGAGTTATTTATTAAAGGCTAGTTTTAGATTGTGACCGAGAAGCAAACAAGTATTATTATGCTGCTGGTATTTGGGCTTGTTTTATTGCTGGCTGCTTTTTATACCTGGAAGGTTGTCACCAACAACAGAAATGTGCCTGAGAGTGAGGCGCCCGCTTTGGCTTCACTAAAAACTGTTCAAGGACAGGCTCCGTATACTGATATTGATGGTAACGAAGTTTATTTATCTGATTATGTTGGAACTGTATTGGTAGTTAATTCTTGGGCGAGCTGGTGTCCTGCTTGTTCTGCTGAACTTAAAAAGCTTTCGGAGGTTATGCAGGAATTTGAAGAGGCTGAGGTGGTTGCCTTGGCAATAAATAGAGCTGAGCCAAGTATGACTGCGGTAAGCTACCTGAAAACTATAGACAGTACAGGTAGTCTCAAGTTGGTGCTAGATCCCTCAGATAGATATTATTCATCTATAGAAGGCTACAACATGCCTGAAACAGTCATCTATGATAGAAAGGGTAATGTCGTGATGCAAAAGCATGGAGCAGTCACAAAAGTTGAGCTTAAGGAAAGAATAGAAAAACTCCTAGATTAAAAACTCTTTACAGGTTAAACTATCGTGCTATAATATAGGTGGTTCAGGAAGAACTTGCGTCCTTCATTTTATTTGAAACCTTCGCTGTCGAGCGAGGGGGGATGCAATTTTATACTATGTTTAGAGCCATAGGTTTCCTGATTGTACTTTACGGACTATCACATTTTTTTAGTAGCTCATTTGCTGCTCTAGATAGAGCTGCGACAGAGACGCTGGTAACCATCGAAATGGCTGCCAAATTATCTCAGAGCGAGATACTAGAGAAAATTCAATAGTTTGATGAATAAAGGGCTGGTCAACACCGGCCCTTTTCTGTGCAAACTAATGCTGTATACTGTTTAATAATATGAAATTGAGTCGAGTGGTAGAGTACGCATTTTTCTTCGGACTTTTGCTGTTGTCTGGATACATGGTCTGGCTGATCATGGCACCTTTTATCAGTGCTTTGGCCTTGTCGGTGATTATTGTGACGATCTGCTACCCGATGTACGAGCGAATAAAGAGAAGGGTACCTAAGAACAATAAATCCTTAGCAGCTTTCGCCACCACGATGATAGTGCTGGTGGCCGTAGTACTACCGCTCATACTTATTTCCTCGTTGGTGGTAAGAGAAATTGTTACTTTTTATCATGAAGTAGACTCAGGCGGTCTTACTATTGATTCAGCTCTCACTTCGCTTGAGGCGGCTGTACAAACTGTCCTGCCTGGCTTTGAGATAGATTTGACCGATCAAATAGTAGCTAGCGCACAGTGGTTTACTGGAAATCTAGGTGCTATTTTTGCTGGAACTGTTTCAACTATTTTTGTATTCGTAATATCGCTTATTGGCTCGTTCTATTTCTTTAGAGACGGGAAGGAGCTTCTGAAGCTAGTAATCAAAGCTAGCCCGTTGCCAGACCACGAAGATGAAATCATTTTTGAAAGAATGGCACGTGCGGTGCGAGCTGTGGCGACAGGTACGATATTAGTAGCCTTGATTCAGGGAACTCTCGTTTCGGTCGGATTTACGCTTTTTGGAATTGATAGGGCTATATTGTGGGGTTCGATCGCTTCTGTGGGAGCTTTGATGCCAGGTATTGGTACAACTATCGTTACTGTGCCGGCGATTGGATACTTATTTTTTACGGGCGAAGTTGTGAGCGCTGTTGGTCTGTTGATTTGGTCTGTTTTGATCGTCGGACTAGTGGATAATCTTATCGGCCCTTACTTGATGAGTCGAGGAAACAACATGCACCCGTTCATTATTCTTATTGCTGTCTTGGGCGGCATACTTTTGTTTGGTCCAATCGGATTCATTATTGGGCCGGTGGTTGTTACTCTATTTTTGGTATTGTTAGAAATTTACAATCAGTATATTATCCAAGATCAAAGAGTAACCGAAGTTGAATAGTTTATGATTAAACGAGACCAAATTGAGGCAATTCTAAAAATAAATGGTGTTCCACCAGGATCAGCGGATGAAGAAATTCGTTCGGTGCTTTTGAGTGCGCGTTATAGCAAGGATGAGGCTGACACTGCCATCATGGTGCTTCGCGAAAACACAAAAACCAACCAAACCAGAGTTGAGGGTTTACACAAGGTTTTTCGTAGCGACGAAGCTCTAAAGCCAGAGGAAATATCTCAGCTGCTTGGTATTGAAGTAGATATTACCGAAACGATCGCCTCAAGAAGTCGTGGGCGGGACCTGACAACAGTACATATTGTAGTGATTTGGGTTTTGTCAGTTCTGTTGGCCATAATCGGAGTGCTATTTTTCATGCAGATGTACCAGGTCGGTGTTTTTCACCCTAGTGTTGCTTATAAAATATTCTAATGAATGGTACGAATTTTCGTTTTGCCGGACTAGCTCTGGTTTTTGTTTTAGTTGCTCTACTTGGTCCCAAGCTAAGTCTTTCTTTGCCTGTTCTTACTATTGGAGAAATAGCAAACCAAGAATCAATCGCTAGTGTAAGTTTGAATGATGATTTTCGTGCTCAAGCTATGCTTACGGCAGTTTCTGATAGTTCTGACTCTGTCTTTTTTGTGGGCGATGTGCTTCTGGCTAGGAATATTGAAAAACTGATGAAAAAGAAATCAGTCGATTATCCCTTTAAGGGCCTAGATTTTAATGATTACTCAAAGCGGTCGCTTGTAGTTGGTAATTTTGAAGCTTCGATACCAGCAACTCATCTCCCAACTAAGGCTGGTGAAATTAGGTTTTCTGTCGACCGAGGCCTGTTGAGCAGTGCCAATAAGTTTGGCTTCACACATTTCTCATTGGCAAACAATCATAGTTATGACTCCGGAGAGCTGGGGTTTGAGAATACTAAAACCAACTTGGCCCAAAGTGGTTATGTGATATTTGGCCAGCCCAATGACTTATCTGGCGAGTCAGTGTCATATATTGAATTTGAAAATACCACCATTTCTCTCATCGGCATCAAGTCTATTGAGGAGGAGCTAAGTCAAGAAGAATTAGAGGAAGTTTTTTTGCATGCTAAGTCGCGCAGTGATGTGCAGATTGCTTATGTGCATTGGGGTGTTGAATATGATGATGTCCATAGTGAGAAGCAAGAGAAGTTGGCAAAACAGCTTGTAGTAGCCGGAGCTGATTTGATTATTGGACATCATCCACATGTGGTGCAAGACGTGGCTTTGGTAGATGGAGTGTTGGTATTTTACTCTCTAGGAAATTATATTTTTGATCAGTATTTCTCTAAGGAAACTCAAGAGGGTTTGGTTTTGAGATTTAACGCAGTATCTGAGCCGTACTTGGAATTAATGCCGGTTACAAGTGAAAAGGTTTTGTCTCAACCGAGGTTGATGGATGCTAGAGATACCTTTAGTTTCTTGGATGATTTGTCGAGGAGAAGTGATGCGCGACTGTCAAAATATATTAGGCAAGGTATTGTCCCTCTTGATACCTCGGTTGCAACTTCATCAAAAATGGCTATTATGAGCCAATAACTACTGTTAATTATGTTTAATAAATTCGAATTAGTTGGAGCGGGACTGAGTGTCTTTTTTATGGGGTTGGCTTTGTATCTGATTCAGGTAGAGAGCACTTTATTCCGTGGAGCAAATGATGTTCAATCAGCACAGGCTATTCAGGCTGAGACGCCGGGTATTGTGGTGGTTGGGCAGTCAGCAAACGTAAACCAAGCAAGAGCAGAAGCATTTTTAGCAGCGTCTGATAGTAAGGGTAACTTAAAAAATATGGTAATAGATGATGTAAAAGTAGGATCAGGAGATGAGGTTAAAGCAGGAGATACTGTTTCGGTTCATTATGCTGGAACTCTAAAGGGAGGAAAGGAGTTTGATAATTCAAAAAAGCGAGGGGCACCTTTTGAATTCACAGTCGGTGAAGGACGAGTAATTAAAGGTTGGGAAGAAGGTCTGATCGGTATGAAGGTGGGAGGAGAACGAATTCTAGTCATTCCACCAGAGAAAGCTTACGGTGAGCAAGGAATCGGTCCAATCCCAGGTAATGCTACTCTAGTATTTTCAATTGAACTGCTTGAGATTAAGTAGTCTGATTGCGGCCTGATTTGGTCAAAATTACTCATGAACAAACCGATATCATTCGAAATAGTTAAACGACAGCCCGGCACTATAGGCCGGGCTGGTGTTATTCATACCCCTCATGGAGACATAGAAACTCCCGCTTTCGTAGTGGTGGGTACTAAGGGTACCGTAAAGAGTATCAAGCCAGAGGATATGCGGGATTTTGTTGGTAACCAAGTGGCGCTTGCAAACACTTACCACCTTTTTTTGCAGCCCGGTGACGATGTGGTGAAGGAGGCTGGAGGATTGCATAAGTTTTCTGGATGGAATATGCCAACCATGACAGACAGTGGCGGCTTCCAAGTATTTTCGCTAGGAGCAGCTTTTGGCAAAGGGGTAACAAAGTTTGCTAAAGGAGATGTGGAAGAAAAAACTGAAAAATCTGGACTCAATGTCTACTCAAAGAAGCTGGCTGAAGATCATGGCAAGCTTTGTATTATTGATGAGGAAGGAGTGACTTTTACTTCACATATAGACGGCTCAATGCATCGCTTTACGGCTGAGCGTTCGATTGATATCCAGCACAATATCGGAGCAGATATCATCGTGGCTTTTGATGAGTGTACCAGTCCAACAGCCGACTACGAATATCAAAGAGAGGCAATGGAACGGACGCATCGCTGGGCCAAGCGTAGTATCATGGCACATAAACAAAACTATGAAGCACTGAAGAAACAAGGTCTCTATGGTGTAGTGCAAGGTGGTCGACATCTGGATTTACGTTCTGAGAGCGCAAAAGTATTGAGTGCGATGGATTTTGATGGCTTTGGTATTGGTGGGAGTTTTTCGAAGGAAGACTTAGGGCAAGCGCTGAGAGCTGTGAATGAAATATTGCCCGAAGACAAGCCTAGACATCTGCTTGGTATCGGTGAGCCAGAAGATATAGTGGAAGGAGTTGCTCTAGGCTGCGACACTTTTGATTGTGTAGCACCGACACGTATCGGCCGCACTGGGACTATTTACGAGCGCACCAACGAGGGTCATAAGCGGACAAATCTTTTAAATACAAAGTACCAGCGTGACTTTTCAAAGCCTGATGAGTCTTGTGATTGTTACGTCTGTACCAACTACACCAAGGCATATTTGGCTCATTTATTTCGTTCGCAGGAGATGCTTGGGCCACACTTGGCGTCACTTCACAATCTTTATTACATTGTAAATTTCACCAAGAGATTGCGTGAACAAATTTTAATAAGCTAACGGCGCCTGCTGCAGCTTGACTTTTTCTATATTTGTTACAATATAGCAGCAGTTCTGAACTCACACCAAGGAGTACAAAATGCAACCTCAAGCAGAGCAGGTTGCACTCTTCGGTGACAACCTAAAATTTTTGCGTAGTTACTATAATTCTCACAAAAAGGACAAGATTGATAAGAGGAGGCTGAGAAGAATCAGAAAGGACATTGAAAGTAGTATCAAGCTTCACAAGATAGCCAGGCTGACGGCGGATGTGTTTGGAGCAGAAAGCCTTGCGTACAAAAGGATAATGGGTGCATGCAAAGCTGCGGCTGATGAGCATTGGGGTAAAAAACGTGAAAATGGTCAGCCTCTGATTGTTCATGAAAGATGGATATACGTTTGTGCTGTCAAAATATCAGGCATAAGAGACGTTGATATGCTGGTCAGCATTTTCCTCCACGATCTCGTGGAAGATTATGAATCGTGGTCGCACTTTCGAGTGGCACGGAATCATGGTTTCTTTAACAAGGTTCCTCTCTTGGTGTTTGCAGTAACAAAGCCACCACGCTTGCCATGGCAAACCAAGAAACAGCACGACATCGCTATATTTGAGCGTGTGCGGTTCGGAGGTGTTCGTGCCTGTATCCTGAAGGTTCATGATCGTTTTCATAACATGGACACATTGACAGGAACTTTTGAGAAGAGGGCCAGAGTGATTAGGCAGACGATTGAGTATGTCATACCTATGTCAAAAGAAGTCGGCTGTCTTTACCCAGAGCTAGAATGGGCAACGTTGGAGCAAATAAGACTGCTTCTGCGTGATGTCAGAAGACATGATCAAGTTAGAGTTTAGCCGGCAAAACCCGAAGGGTTTTGCCGGCTTTTTTTATTCCCGCACACGGGTTATAGTAGCAAAGTGAAATTCGAACTATCGACGGAGAAAACTCCAGCAGGGGATCAGCCTCAGGCTATCAAAACTCTGGTAGAAGGTGTTAAATCTGGTTTGCAAACTCAGACTCTTTTGGGTGTGACCGGCTCAGGCAAAACTTTTACGGCTGCCAATGTTATCCAGCAAATCCAAAAACCTACCTTGGTGATTGCACACAATAAAACTCTCGCGGCACAGCTGGCACAGGAATACCGCGACTTTTTTCCAAATAACGCTGTGCACTATTTCGTTTCTTACTATGACTATTACCAGCCAGAAGCGTACATGTCGACCAGCGATACTTATATCGAGAAAGAAGCTCAAATCAATGAAGAAATTGATCGGCTTCGTCATGCCAGTACACAGGCTCTTCTGACCAGGCAAGATGTGATAATTGTTGCTTCGGTTTCATGTATCTATGGTCTTGGTTCGCCAGAGCAATACAAAGGCAAGCTCCTGAAGTTCGAAATAGGTTTTGAAAGCACAAGAGCTGAGATGTTACGTACTTTGATTGATATGCAGTTTGAGCGGACTAACGCTGATCTGACTCCAGCTAGCTTTAGGGCTGTGGGCAATATGATCGAGATAATGCCGACCAATGAGCGAGCGATTTACCGACTTGGATTTACTGGAAATGCAATATCTAAGATCACAAAAATTGACGAGATAACTCGAGAAATTATCGCTGAACCAAATGAGTTTTATTTATTTCCAGCCAAGCACTTCGTGACACCGGAAGCAGAGCGAAAGCTGGCAATCGCTGATATCCAAGAGGAATTGAAGCAGCAACTGCAAAAATTTAAAAAAGAAGGCAAGCTGCTAGAGGCAGAGAGGATAAAGCGCCGTACTCAGCACGACCTAGCTCTGATGCGCGAGGTTGGCTACTGTAATGGTATCGAAAACTATTCAAGACATTTTGATAGACGTGGACCAGGCGAGGCTCCATACACTTTGCTTTCATACTTTCCACACAAAGAAGACGGAACACCTGATTTTCTTACTATTATTGACGAATCGCATGTAACAATTCCTCAGCTTAATGGGATGTACGCCGGTGACCGTTCGCGCAAGGATAATCTGGTTGAATTTGGATTCCGACTTCCTTCAGCCGTAGATAACCGCCCGCTCCGCTTTGAGGAGTTTAAGGAGAGGGTTGGTCAGCAAATCTACACCACTGCTACACCCGGAAAATATGAATTGGCGGAGCTTGAGAAGGCCGGAATTAAGCCAGTGGAGCAGATTATTAGACCAACTGGACTCATTGACCCAGAGATTGACGTTCGGCCAATTGTTCAGACTGACAAATATCCTGGTCAAATCAAAGACTTTATCGAGGAATCCGAAAGAATCATTACAGGCGGAGCCAGAGTTTTGGTGACTACCTTGACTAAGAAAATGGCGGAAGACTTGGCAGAATTTCTTGAGGATAAGAAAATTAAAACCAAGTACATTCACAGTGATGTAGACACAATTGAGAGAATTGAAATCCTGACAGATTTCCGAAAAGGAAAGTTTGATTGTCTGGTGGGAGTTAACCTTCTCCGAGAGGGTCTTGATTTGCCTGAGGTTGAGTTGGTGGCGATTTTGGATGCTGACAAAGCTGGTTTTTTGCGTAGCGAAACAGCCTTAATACAGACCATCGGACGCGCCGCCAGAAATGTGAACGGTCGAGTAGTTTTGTACGCCGACGAAATGACTGACGCTTTAATATACGCTATTGGAGAAACACATCGCAGGAGAGAGAAGCAGTTAGCTTACAATAAAGAACACGGTATAACTCCAAAGACAATTATTAAAGAGATTAAGTCTATTGCCGACCAGATGCGCTCTTCGCACGACGAGACGGTAGATACACTTCTCAAAGTAGATATGGAGCTGTTTAAGAAGAACCCTAAAAAAGTTTTAAAAGAAAAAAGACAGCAAATGGAGGAGGCGGTGTCCCTGCTTGATTTCGAAACCGCTGCAATCATTCGTGATGAAATTAAGTACCTAGAGGATTCGGTGTCGAAAAAGAAATAGACTGTGAGTTAGTCGGTAAGTAAGTGTGTGCAGGTGTTATTATTAAACTAATGTCAGTACTTACAAATAAGCATGTTCTGGTTGTTGGTGATGAGAATACCCAGATTTTTAATCTTGAGCGCTCTCTTGAAGCATACGGAGTTACTATTCATACGACTTCTTGTGATTCGGTTTCGTCTGAGCTGTTGGAGGAAAATAAAATTGATATTGTCCTTCTTAATCATCTTCATGACGGACACACTTGTGTAGACATGCTTAGTAAGCTGCGCTCTCTCGACCTGTCTCACGCTCTTCCTATTTTTGCATTAGTCGAAGACGTGGAAGACAAGATTGAATCTGTCTTGGCTCTTGGTGTCGCGGACTACATCACTCCTAGCGAAGACGTGCATTCAATTATCCAGAAAATGAAAGTTATCTTTGGAGAAGGTGACAATTTCTCAGGTAGTACAGCGATTGATATCACTCCGATCCACAATGCCACATCGACTAAAGGTATTCGTGTTTATGTGGTCGAAGATGACCCACTACTTAGAAACCTTCTTTCATTGAGGCTTGAGAAATCTTCATTTCCATACGAGTTTAGTGGCGATGGTCGGCAAGCGATAGACTCAATGAAGCAGTTCAAGCCTGATGTGATTATTTTGGACTTGATGCTTCCGGGTAAAAGTGGCTTTGAGGTTTTGTCTGAGATTAAGTCTGATAATGATTTGAAAGATATACCGGTAATTGTATTCTCTAATCGAGACGGACAAGAAGACAAGCGAAAGGCAAAAGAGCTAGGAGCAGCTGGGTTTTATGTTAAAGCAATGACAGATTTGTCAGAACTGATTAAGACAATTGAGGATATCGCAAAGTAGATTTTTATATTTATGGCAGCCAAAAAAGAAACTACCGTAAAAGTATCTAAGGTTAAAAAGCCTGCTACTAAGGCTGCTGTTAAGAAGTCTCCAAAAAAAGTTTCGGTAAAAAATGTTGTTGTAAAAAAAGTAGGCAAGACAACGATTAAAAAAACTGCGACCAAACGTCCGGCAAAGCCAAAAGTTAAAAAAAGACCAGTTTCGAAGGTGGTTAAAGCGAAGTCTGGTGCTGGAAAAAGTGTTTCAAAGAAAACGGTGGCAAGAAAAAGTTCTGCTACCAAGAAAGAAAAGAAACTGGTAGAAACGAAACCAGTTGTTTTACCAACCAATATGAGTCTGCGCTCTATTGAGAAGGCAAAAGTTATCGAAAGGGAGTTTGACTATTTCTTTAAAAAGCCAGCCTACAGAATAGCTTACGCATCTGGACTTTGTATGATTATGGTTGGTTCAGCTTATTTGGCACCAAACTATATTCAGAACTTTAGTTTTTCAGGCCAGAATGCTCTAGTGGCAGGTACAACTGATACTGTTTCTGTGGTTCAAAATACTGTCTCAGACTCATTTCAGCTCAACACAAATATCCCAGATGAAGTGACAAAGAGTTTCCCAGTCTCTTTTTCAGCCACCAATGTTGATCAGGTAAAGTCAAAGCTAGTGAGAGAAGGACATTCTGGATTTATTGACGTTGGAACTGAAATCACTTCCAATAATAATTACCGAGTAATTATTCCTTACGAATCACTCGTCAAAGATTACTACACTTTAAAATTCTTCGTTAGAACAGTTTCCGGTGACAACAAAACTTATGAATCAAAAAGATTTTTCGTTGGTAAGCTAACTGAACATACTGTTGACCAGCCGGACGATTCACCTATTAATACAGTAGACTCAGGTTTAGTTGATAGTGGTGAAGTGACACATGAGGAGGCAGCAGTCTTGAATGCAAACGAATCAGAGCAGACAGAAATTGTTCCTAAGTTGCCAACACAAGAAGCTGTTAAGAAGGATTCTACAGTTGTTGAGAAAGATTCTTTAGGTGTCGACAACATCGTAAAGATCGTCCAAACGACCGACCAGGTAGAGACATTCAGAATTTTCAATTCAGGTAGTTCAGAACTTTCAGGCTCGGCCACAATCGGTATTGAAGCAGGAGAGAAGTACTCGTACATTGAGCTTTATTTGCGACCAGTCCAATCATTGAATTCAAGATTTGTTGCTCTAGCCACTAAAAGATTTGAAAAATGGCAATTCGTTTTTGATACAAAAGATATACCAAACGGTAAGTATGAGTTGTACGCACAGACAAAGGACGGTTCAAAGGTAATCAAAAGCAAGACTATATTGGTTACTGTAAAGAACGAATCTACCACCCCTTTATCCATCCAGTCTGATGCCAGGAAGCCGATAGTGTCGATTGCACCTGCCAAAACAGACGACGCAAGAGAGTTTGTAAAGGTTTCTGATTTTGAGGACGTAAAAAGTGACAGTGTTTCTGTAGAGACAAGCCTACTCCTTAAACAAAACAGCGCTGAGATGAATGCTTTGTTGAGAAACTACGCAGCCGCAGTTCAGTCTGGTGATGAAATCTTGATTTCAGCAGCTAAGGACGCTTTGCGTAAAAAGAAAGATGAAATTGTTTTTGATAATCTAAAGAGTGAAAGAACTCAAGGTATCGCCGACTCAATTGAAGAAGATTTGGATTTGCGAATCCAAAAAATGCAGGAAAAGGTCGCTGTGTTTGAAGGGATTAGAAAGGAAAGAAGTTCGGGCGACTCGTCTGTCGATACTGACAAGGACGGGATTTCAGACTTCGACGAAGTTAATATCTACAAAACCAACCCTGAACTCTCTGACACTGATAATGACGGAGTGACAGATGGGATTGAGATCGCAAGAGGCTACGACCCAAATGACAGTAAGGTAGAAGCTGTGATTGAGTACGAATCTCCAAAAGAATCTCTAGCCTTAGTCCATGATGATTTGATTCAGGTTGAGAATGTGTCTCCGATTAAAAAGGTTGGTGGCGAAGGAGGTGACGATACTCATCTCAAAACAGAGATTAGAGGAAAGTCACTACCAAATAGTTTTGTAACTCTTTACATCTTTAGTTCACCGACAGTTGTGACAATCAAGACCGACGCAGATGGGTCATTCGTTTACACATTTGATAGAGAGCTAGAAGATGGTCGCCATGATGTGTATGCAGCAGTCACAGACAATGCTGGTGAAATCATCGCTCAAAGTAACCCATTCTCATTCATCAAGAGAGCGGAAGCGTTTACTCCAGTCGACGCCGAGGAAGCTAATGTTATTACCAACACTAGCGAACTGAAATCAAGTGACGAGCCGTACAGTGTAGCGGCCGGAGTCGGAATACTGGCGCTAGGGTTAATACTGATAATGCTTGGAGTGAGCTTGAGAGGAAGGAAAAATTCGGCTGATTCAGACGAAGGGGAAGTAAAAGTTGTTACTGAAAACATTGATGTAACATGATTTCCTTCGTCCTACATGCTTTAGAGAGAGGACTACAAGTAATGAGAAATAACTCACGCCTGCTATTAGTAGGCGTTTTGTTATTTGTATTTCCACTACTATTCATTTGGGTCACTCAGAATTTTTCTGAAACTGCGTACAACAATATAGATTCATCAGAAAAGAAACGTGTAAGTATCCTGCACGATTCATTGTCATTTACACTGAGCGTATCTAAGAATCCAGATGAATTGATGCCGGTTCTAATCGATGGCTATATCAAAGAAAATAGCGATATATCAAAGATTCGTGTTGTTACAAAACGCGACAATCAGTTTGAAATTGTTTACGCAAGTAACCGGGACTTAATAGGCACAACAGAAAAGACTGACCAGCTGTACAGGACTCTGCCGTTGGATAGTTCTGAAGGGTCGTACATTTTTGAGTCAATCATAGATGATGTAAGAACTTGGCAGGTCTTTCGTGGGGTCAATGTGGACGATACAAAATACTATATTTTTTCTGAACATAAATTTGGTGTGATTGATGGATTGATGGCGAGTAGATTGCAGCAGTCTTATTATGGACTTACAGCAATTTTCTTCTTCTTGATTTCTTTAGCCTACTGGCTCAATAAGCAAACAGAATGGCAAAAAAATACTCGCAAACTAGCTGTTCAGCTGGAAGAGAGAGATATGTTTTCAAATATGATTGCTCACGAATTCCGCTCACCGCTCACCGCTATCAAAGGTTATGCGAGCTTTCTAGAAGAATCTAAGACGATGCAGAAAGAAGAGTTGCGATTTGCAGGCAATATAAAGAAGTCTGCAGACAGGCTGGTCACGCTGGTGAACGATTTTCTCGAGGTGGCTAGACTGCAGTCCGGCAAGCTGACTATTGATAAAAAGGAGGTCGAAATCAATGCTGTACTTCAGTCCGTAGTAGACGATTTGCAGGTTATGGCTGTAGAGAAGAATCTTCAGCTCACTTTCATCGAGCCTAAGAGCAAGATTTTGGTCAATACAGATTCATCGCGCATGATCCAAGTAATGACGAACATCATCTCAAACGCTATCAAGTATACAGATAGCGGAAAGGTAGAGATTGAGTGCCAAAAAATTCCCGGGGAACTAACTATCATCGTCAAAGATACCGGTATGGGCATCAGTGCTGAAGATCAACAAAAGCTGTTTGCTCCATTTATCCGTGTTGGTGGCGTTGATAGTACTTCTACCACTGGTACAGGACTAGGTATGTGGATCACAAGACAGCTGGTCGAATTATTGAATGGAAAAATTGGTGTCGAGTCTATTAAAGGGGTTGGAACTCACGTTGTTATTTCTTTTAGAATCTAATTGTATCTCTGCTGTATATCAGTATAATGACACCTAACCCATTACCATCATGTAAGGGATTATTGTATTTATGTCTACACCAAAGAAAAAAACTAAAACCGAGTGGGAACTGCCTGAGAATGACAAGATTGTTATTCGTGGTGCTAGAACACATAATCTCAAGAACATCGATGTCGAGATGCCTCGTGGCAAGATGATTGCAATTACTGGTCCTTCAGGCTCAGGCAAGTCATCTCTTGCTTTCGATACTATTTTTGCGGAAGGGCAGAGGCGGTATGTTGAGTCACTCTCTCCTTATGCGCGACAGTTTTTAAATAAAATGCAAAAACCTGATGTGGATGAAATCTCAGGTCTTTCACCAGCTATTTCGATTGATCAAAAGTCTGCTTCAAGGAACCCTCGCTCAACCGTGGCGACGATTACAGAGATTTACGACTATCTTCGTATCGTTTATGCGCGCATTGGACAGCCGTATTGTTTGGATGTAAACGTTCCGATTCAAAAACTTTCACAAGACGAGATTCTCGGCATTGTTTTGAAATCTATCGAGGATAAAGAGGTAAAAGACGCTACGAAGAAACAGTCTGAGAAAGTAATGGGAATCGAAGTTTCGAAAGGTAGGGTGGCTATTTTTGCACCTTTAGTGGTAGGAAGAAAAGGTGAATACTACCAAATGCTCTATGACTTACTTGGAAAAGGTTACGAAACAGTCAAAATTGATGGTGAAATCAAGCAGTTGCGCGACAAGATTGTTTTAACAAAAACAAAACGTCACGATATTGATGTGCTGATTGATGAGATCTATGTCAGTGAATTCACTGATGACCCAAAAGGCTCAAGAGAGCGTTTGTCTGAGGCTGTAGAGCTGGCACTTCTAGAAGCTAATGGCCTGGTAAAGATTGAAAGTCCAGACGGAGCAGAGCGCACTCTGTCAGCAAAATTTATCTGTCCTGCTGACGGTTCGTCTTTCCCAGAGGTTGAGCCGCGACTTTTTTCATTCAACTCCCCGTATGGAGCCTGTCCTGAATGTAATGGTCTAGGTGTGGTTGGCATTTTCCAGAGTGACGAGTGCACTATCTGTAAAGGGGCTAGATTGCGCCCTGAGGCACTTCGGGTGTATCTCGGTGGCGATAAGAAAAAGGATCTAGGGATGAACATTGTAGACTTCACCAGTCTTACTGTTGGGGAAGCGGCTGATTTCATCAGTAACCTAAAGCTTTCAAAAAAAGAACAAGATATCGCATGGCCAGCTCTACGTGAAGTGATTGAGCGATTGGATTTTATGAAGGATGTTGGGATTGAATACCTGACGCTCAACCGTCGTGCCAACACACTTTCTGGAGGTGAAGCACAAAGAATTCGACTTGCTTCTCAGCTTGGTTCTGGACTAGTAGGAGCCCTCTACGTGCTTGATGAGCCGACTATCGGACTTCATCAACGAGATAACGACAAACTCATCAAGACCCTACTTGAGTTGCGTGATCTTGGCAACACTATCATCGTGGTAGAACATGACGAGGATACTATTTATGCAGCTGACTACTTGGTAGATATCGGGCCGGGTGCTGGTGTCCATGGAGGTGAGGTGATTGTGGCGGATTATTTGCCAAAGCTTTTAAGCGACAAGAAAAACGAGTCAGGCTCTGTGACTCTGGATTATCTACGTAAGGATAAAGAGATTGCACTACCTGAGCGAAGGACAGCTGAAAAAGGTTCTATCAAGATTAAAGGTGGGAAAGCGTTCAACATCAAAAATCTAAACGTAGATATCCCTCTAGGAAAACTCATCTGCGTCACTGGAGTATCTGGCTCAGGAAAGTCTACTTTTATGTACGAGATTCTGGATAGAAATCTAAAAGCAAGACTGGAGCGAAAGCACCGTACAGCTAAGATTTATAATTGTACCTCCATCACTGGTACCGAGTACCTAGGACGCTCTGTACTGATAGACCAATCACCAATTGGACGCACACCGAGGAGTAACCCTGCTACCTACACTGGCGCTTTTACTCATATACGAGACTTGCTCGCCGCCACTAGTGAGGCGCGTGCTAGAGGTTGGAAGCCAGGAAGATTTAGTTTCAATGTCAAAGGCGGGCGATGTGAAGCTTGTCAGGGTAACGGAGTCATTGCAGTAGAGATGCACTTCTTGCCAACTGTTTACGTCACTTGTGATATCTGTGACGGCACTAGATTTACTAAGGAAACCCTAGAAGTCACCTACAAGAAGAAAAATATCCATGAAATCTTGCACCTTACAGTAGAGGAGGCACATCAATTCTTCATTGATGTTCCTGCTATTCAGGAGCGCCTTAAGTCTTTGTTAGATGTAGGTCTTGGATATCTTGAGCTAGGGCAGAGTGCAACAACTCTCTCTGGTGGTGAGGCACAGCGAGTAAAAATCGCTTCCGAGCTTTACCGACCTCACACGCAAAAGACTATTTATTTGCTTGATGAACCAACCATCGGATTGCACTACGAAGACGTTAAAAAGCTGATTGAGATTCTTCAACAACTAGTAAATCGTGGCAATACCGTCATGGTGATTGAACACAATCTTGATTTGGTTAAGAGTGCGGATTACATCATTGATATCGGCCCCGAAGGAGGAGCAAAGGGTGGAAATATTGTGGCAAAAGGCATGCCAGAGGAAGTAGCCGAGAACGATAAATCTCATACCGGGCGTTACTTAAAGAAAATTCTCTAAGCTTATGACTAAAGAGTCGCTAAAGAAATTGTCTATTCCAGATTCACCTGGCGTGTACTTTTTTCTTGGTGCTAGAAAAAAAATTCTATACATCGGTAAAGCGACATCTTTGCAAAGTAGAGTGTCCAGCTATTTTTCTTCTGACATAAGTGAGAAACGCTCAGAGTTGATTGAAAAAATGGTAGAAGAGGCAAAGTCAATCGAATTCACTGAAACTGATAGCGTGCTCGAAGCTTTGATTCTTGAAACCAATTTAATCAGAACTCATAAACCTTACTACAATTCTCGCAGTAAGGATGACAAAAGCTACAATCACTTAGTGATTACTGATGAAGAATTCCCCCGAGTTCTGGTGGTTAGAGGGAAGGATTTAGTTGAAAAAATGAACGACACAAAATTGCTTTATGAGTTTGGGCCTTTTACTAGCGGTCAATTATTTAAAGAGGCACTCAAGATAGTTAGGCGTCTTTTCAAATTTTACGACACAGCCGTTCCGGTCGGTGCGGAAAAAAGTAAACTAGCAAAAGGAAAAATTGATTTTAATCGTCAGATAGGACTTTATCCAAACAAGCAAACTAAGGAAGAGTATCTGCAGACAATCAGACATATAAAGCTTTTCTTTCAAGGTAAGAAAAAACTTTTGTTGAAAGAACTGAATGCTGACATGATGAGGGCAGCAAAAGCAGAGAAGTTTGAGCTGGCAAACCAAATCAAGAAAAGAATCTTTGCGCTCAATCATATCCAAGACGTGGCTTTGATTAAAAATGAAAGTAAGGTCTACCGTGATGAAAAAAGAATTCGTATCGAAGCTTACGACATTGCTCATTTCGACAGTAAAGACATGGTGGGAGTAATGACGGTTTTTGATAATGGTGAAATCAGTAAAAGCGACTACCGAAAATTTAAGGTGCGAGGCTTTGACAAAGCTAATGACCCAGGTGCCTTAGCAGAAATCCTTGAGAGAAGACTGGCTCATGATGAGTGGTCTTTGCCTCAGCTGATAGTCGCAGACGGCAGCACAGCGCAAAAAAATGCGCTTGAGAAAGTTCTCAAGCAAGCTAATCTGGTGATACCGGTAGTCGGAGTGGTGAAAGACGAAAAGCATAAACCGATTCGACTAATTGGGCAAAAGGATATGATAGAAAAATTCAAACTCGAAATTTTAATGGTAAATGCAGAGTCACATCGTTTTGCCATCAGTTTTCATCGCAAAAAAAGCCGCCAAAGTCTGCTAAAATAACTTTCATAAGTGTTTGTTGGTTAGACTAACTATGAGTACAAAAATTGGATTTATTGGGCAGGGCTGGATAGGTAAAAACTATGCTGATGATTTTGAAAAGCGTGGCTACCAAACTGTTCGCTACGCTCTTGAAGAGGCTTACGTGGCAAATAAAGATGCTATAGCAAGATGTCGGATCACCCTCATCGCAGTTCCAACTCCGACCACCCCAGACGGCTTTGATGATTCTGCTCTCGTGAGTGCTTTAGCAATAATCGGTGAAGGGAATATAGCTGTTATAAAATCCACGACAATCCCCGGTCGTATCAAACAGCTGCAAGACAGGTTTCCAAAAATCATTATTTTACATAGTCCGGAATTTCTGGTTGAAAAAACTGCCGCTCATGATGCAGCCAACCCGCAGCGAAACATAATCGGAATGCCAATGAATGAAGAAAAGTTTTCTTTAGCTGCAAAAGAGGTTTTGGAGGTATTACCCAACGCTCCATACCAGAAAATAATGACCTCAGATGAATCCGAGCTTGTAAAATACGCCGGAAATTGCTTTTTGTATTCAAAGGTTGTTTTCATGAATATTCTTTTTGATGTGGTAGAAAAGTCTGGCTCAAACTGGAGTATAGTGCGCGAAGCTATGATAGCTGACTCAAGAATTGGAAAAACCCATACAGAGCCTGTGTATGATTCTGGCAGAGGAGCCGGAGGACACTGTTTTATAAAGGATTTTGAAGCTTTCAGGCAGTATTATTCTGACTTACTTGGTCATAATAAAGCTTCGGAACTGCTTTCATCAATGAAGGATTACAACAACTCACTTTTGATCGACTCTAGTAAAAATTTGGATTTACTGACCGATATCTACGGTAGTGAAATAGTGGGGAAGAGAGGTTTGGACTAATGTTATACTAGTAATAATTATGAAAAAAGTCGCAGTTTTACGAGGTGGGCCGAGTGAAGAATATGCTGTTTCTATGCAGTCTGGTAGCGCTGTTATTAATGCACTCAAAAACCTACAGTATCCATACAAAGATATCGTGATTACCAAGCAAGGTGAGTGGCTAGAAAATGGCCTGGTCAGAAATCCAGACTCAGCCCTCGAGGCTGTTGACGTGGTCTTTATTGCTCTGCATGGGCAGTACGGGGAAGATGGGCAGGTGCAAAAGATCCTTCAACGCAAAAAAATCCCTTTCACTGGCAGTCGCTCTCTACCCTCAGCGATCGCCTTCAATAAAGAACTAACCAAGCAAACACTCCGTTCGCACGGCATAAAAATGCCTAAGCATCGCCGAGTCACCATAAATGACCTAGATAGACTGGATGAGGAAATACCTTTCATTTTCTCAGAAGTTGGAGCTGAATTATTTGTAAAGCCTGTAGCAAACGGTTCTTCATTGGGAGCAAAGTACGTACCAAATGAGGACGTGCTAAAAGCTACTCTAGAGGAATTGTTGCAGGTGCATGAGCAGGTTTTGGTTGAGCAGTTCATTCGAGGTAGAGAGGCGACTGTTGGAGTCTTGAACGACTTCAGAGATCAGTCTATCTATGCTTTGCCGGTTATCGAGATTATTCCACCAGGGGGCGTGCCAATGTTCTCGCACGAGGATAAATACAACGGCAAAACCGAGGAGATTGTCCCAGGTAGATTTTCTTATCATGAGAAGGCACAGTTGTCTGAGATTGCCAGCTTAGCCCACAAGGTCATTGATTGTCGGCATTACTCTAGAAGTGATTTTATTATTAGAGATGGTGAGGTTTATTTCCTTGAAATCAATACCTTACCTGGTCTTACCAATCAGTCACTTTTCCCAAAAGCAGCAGCGGCTGTAGGCCTAGAATTTGACTACCTGATCAAACATTTGCTTGATACGGCATGTGTATAAAATCAGTCTTTTTCGGCTTGACTTAGAAGCGCATGGGCCGTATTATAGGCCCACTTGAGCGAAAGCTTGAGTAGTTCCAAACAGTGTTTGGGCTCGTAAGCAAAAGCTTGCTAGCCCAACACTCAGAAAAAATAAAAGTAAACTTTTATTTTCTTCGTTTGGGCTCGTAGCTCATCTGGTAGAGCGCCTCATTTGCACTGAGGAGGTAGCGGGTTCAAGTCCTGTCGAGTCCACATATGACAAGCCGCCGTAAGGCGGCTTTGTTATGTGTGGACGAGAAGAAAGCGCTAGCTTTCGTCAGGACTTTGTGACCAGAATAGCCTTAGTTTTCACTGATTTTACTCTTCAAAAAAGTGGATAGTATGTCCTAACTCGCTATGAACATGCAAAACTTTGTCCGCCCTCGGCTTTGCAGTTAAAATGTACTTATGACAAAAGAAACTTTCTTGCAGCTAAGTGCTGCAGACACTTTAATTATCGACGTTAGAGAAAAGCATGAGGTTTCACTATCAACCAGAATCA
>JAGQMJ010000049.1 GCA_020428685.1 Candidatus Kaiserbacteria bacterium | reverse complement strand
CGACACTGGATATCAACCCTCTTTTTTCATACTGGGAAATAGTCTTACTTAAGCCACCTAAGAGTATCATGGAGATTTTATTAAATCTGTATCCCTTAGATTTATTAAGGAACTTCTCTGCTAGATTGATCCTAAGTAAAAGTTTTTTCTCTATTCTGGCTGATAAATCTAGCGCCTTAATCTGAGCTCGTAGAGTGTCAAAAGTTACTACTTCACCTTCAATAATTTCACCATCCACACTAGACTCAATATCGTTCACTCCATCACCATCTAAATCTGTCTTAATAGTGCTGTATTTACCATCTATGAGTGAGAAAACGGCCAACATATCAGGTGTGGTAGTTGCGTTTACAATCTCACTTTTCACTACTTGAACATCGTCACTTGTTAACGTTGCAATTGTTAATGTATATCCTCCATAGTCAGTACCACGTAGAGACATAGTCACGTCAACATCTTTCGGCACTATCAAATATTTTGTACCGCCGAACTCAAAATATTCACTACTTTCGATTTCTTTGAGTACGACTCGCTTTCCATCAACTTCAATTAGGCCTGTTTTATTTCCATCAGAATCTTCTGCTGACATGTCTACCGGCGAATCGATTGTCATCACTTCATATTCACGAGTGAAGACAGGTTTTTCTAATGAGATATAATCGATTGAGGTTGAAGTAGAGTTTATTATATTGGTAACCAAATCTTTTATTTCACTAATTTCGGTAAAATCTGCGTGGCTCTTTCGATTTATATCTAGACTCTCGTCACGATAGCTATTAAAATCAAAATAATACCTTTCTCCCTCCACAGACTCAGACGACAAGGCTGTCACCGTCTCATCGCCGTATTGTGTAAAATACGCATATGGTCTCAAGAAGTGGGCAGGCTCATCACATGATATAGCACCTGAGATATTTGAAACGCAATCAATGTGTTCAAGCACATCACGATATTCAATTTTTTTAATAGTTTTCAGGCCTACTCCAACTACATTGTGTACTTCTACATTAGAAGGAGGCAACCAATCATCAAGCTTATTTTTATGCAGATTGAGAGCGTCGCTAAGAATAGATCGATTAGAAACGTAAGGCATACTTATATTTGAGAAATTACTTACACGACCATCTTCCCCGTTAAGAAAATCTATATACTTACCGATACTAGTAACTGACGCACCGTAAGTATCTAATAGAGGCTGGGCAGAAACTCCTTCTTGAAAGGAGATAATCGGTTCAGTGGATAACGACAAGTATTTTTCGCTTGGTAAGAGACTGTAAGCACCAGGCATATTATTCATAACATCTCGTGCAGTAGCATCATTTATAACTACACCCCACAGAGCCTGCTGATCATATCCATGAAGCATGGTAGCTATAGCTTTTGGGGTCCCGATGTGTGGAGTGCCAATAAAAATAATTTTGTCCACCAAATCTACTAATCCGAGCCTTTCTAGCTCCAAAACCAACATTTTTGCTAAGAGTCCACCATTTGAGTGGCCAACAATAGTAACCTGGCCGGTAAACGAACTGTCAGCCAGAGACTCCACCTCGTCGACCAAACTTTTAAGCTCGTTCTTGTAGAGAGTGCCACTTACCACAATATCTTGAACGCTAAACCGCCAGTCATAGGCAAAAGGTCTGTAGTCCTTAATAGCACCATCTCCCTTTAAATCTTCCAACATCCTAAGAAAACCTTTATAAATATTTCCTTGAGCAACTGGCAATACATTCACC
>JAGQMJ010000048.1 GCA_020428685.1 Candidatus Kaiserbacteria bacterium | reverse complement strand
GTAGTATTGCAAAACATTCACGTCATCGGTCAGCTTTTCAATCAATACCTTTTGCTTCTCGATAAATTCGACGGCTGATTTTCGAAGTGAGTCGGTCAACTGGTCTAGGTACCAAGGATGAAAGCCGATATCGGCTGTCAGGAGCGGCATGCGTTGCACGACAGCTCGGTGACGTTGCACGTCACGGAATGAGCCGAAGTCGATAGTCCATTCAAAGCTAGCGACCCCGTAGGCTCCAAGCCATTTTGGTAACTCAGTCTTGGCTGGTCGGTTGGTAAATATCTCCAAATAAGCTGGATGTTTTTTGATACCTTCACGATTTACTCCGTCAAAAGTCAGAGCCATTTCTGGAGATTCTGGATTGTGATAATAGTAATTATCACGTACCAATCCACCCAAGAAAGCTTCTGTTTCTTCATAACGCTTTTTGGCAAACGAGTTCTCGTAAACCTCGATCATAGCGTCTTCGAGCTTGTTGGCAATTTCGCGGACTTCTGAGAGAGGGTGGTTACGCAAGATAGCGATACGGTCAGCAAATTGACGGAGGGTAGTGGTCCAGGCTAGGTTGGTGCTAACACCAGCCGGCAAGAAACCACGACAGATATCAAAGGCGCGTGCATTGATAGCGTTTTGATAAACACTGTCTTTTTCACCTTCGTTCATCGTGTGACGATTAGGCAATTCCTCCTTCATTTCTTCAACCGCCTGCAAGTAAAACTGTCGCCAGTCTTCCAGAATCGCACCACTAGCCCCGTTGTTGATTGGGTCAATGATTGGCTGGCGGTCAAAAGCAATATAACGAGTCGATGCTTCTTGTCCGTTGTAGAGCTGTGAATCTTGAATCGCTTTGGCAGCCAACATCGAAACACCTTCGATGAAGACAATCGCTGTACCACAGTCACCAATGGATTTGTGACCATAGCCAACATAATACGTCTTCATGAAATTATCAGCTCCTCGCTCTGCCAATACTTGTAGGTGTGCGTCTATACCGCCCGTTGAGCGGGAGTGTAGAGCTTGAAGCATCGAAGTCATCTCGGCAGTCAAAACTGCACCAGAATCTAAGATTACGATTTTACCGCCTGATTCTAAGTGAGTGGTGTGATGCTGCAGTTGTTCAATGTTTGTCATGATGATTTCCTTATCAAGAATGTAGTAATTCACTACCTGACCTAACGCCAAATAATACTCGGACATTGTAGCAATCTTTTGGTGTGTAAGGAACACAGGGTTATAAAGCGTACGAATCCAGCGCAATTACTCACACGCTCCGACGTCTGTAATCTTCAAGTGAAAATCTTTCCTCCGCGGACGCTCGTAATTGTGCTGGATTCGTACAGCTTGACTCAGATAACATTTTGTTTTGCTGTCGACGGGTATACTCGTTATTAGCAGAATCGGTGAATTTTATATTTATTTTTATGTTAAAAATAAGGCGTAATGAGTAACTTAATTGTTATCGAAGGAGCTGATGGTGCTGGAAAAGCTACCCAGACTAAGTTTTTGGTTGAGCGTTTGCGTAACGAAGGTTATGAAGTAGAAACGATTGATTTTCCTCGGTATGAGAGCAATCATTTTGGAAAATTAATTCGGGAATGTTTGGACGGGAAACGAGGTAATTTTATGGATGTTGATCCGCGAGTAGTGTCTGCTCTATATGCGGCCGATAGATATGAATCGTCTAAGCAGATAAACGAATGGCTGTCGGCTGGAAAGATGGTAGTGGCTGATAGGTACGTCAGTGCCAACATGCTCCATCAAGGTGCAAAGATCAGCGATGAGTCCGAAAGAGAAGAATTTTTAAACTGGTTGAATGAAATGGAGCATGGTGTTTTTAAGCTACCTAAACCAAGCCTGATTATTTATCTGGATGTACCACATAGTGTTAGAAAGGATTTGATGGGGCAGGATAAGACTCGCACTAAGTTGGATTTGGCAGAATTGATGGACGAGCATCAGATTGCTACTGAGACATCCGCCAAGTCCTTGGTGGCTTCATTGAATAATTGGCATCCGATAAATTGTGTTGGTGAGACTGGCTTGCGTACAAGAGAGGATATACATGAGGATGTTTATCGGGTGACGTTGGAGGTGG
>JAGQMJ010000047.1 GCA_020428685.1 Candidatus Kaiserbacteria bacterium | reverse complement strand
TCCGGAAAAGTAATGAACGAATCTATCGCCGTAGGCGGCACCACTTTCCAGCACTTCAAAGACACCGGAGGGGACACCGGCAACTTCAAGGACTATCTCAAAGTATTTGGCCAACAAGGCAAACCATGCCCTCGTTGCAAAACAATCATAGTAAAAACCCGTTGTGCCGGTCGCGGAACCCACTACTGCCCAAAGTGCCAGAAATAATCATGAAAGAATTAATAAGCAAAGATTGGCAAAAGATACTTGAAGATGAATTCAGCATGAAATACTGGCTTCAGCTTGAGAAAAAAGTCGATGGGGCATACAAAAACTCATCAGTCTTCCCTACCCGAGAAAATATTTTTAATGCCTTGGCGCTTTGCCCTTTTGACAAGGTGAGGGTTGTTATCCTTGGTCAAGATCCCTATCACGGCGAGAGACAGGCTCATGGACTAGCTTTTTCTGTGCCAGATGGAGAAAAGATACCGCCGTCACTTAGAAACATTTTTAAGGAACTTGAGTCAGACACAGGAAAACCAATCCCTTCAAGCGGCAATCTAGAAAACTGGGCAAGCTCAGGCGTACTCCTCCTAAACTCCACCCTCACAGTCGAACAAGGCAAAGCTGGCTCACACCAAAAATTTGGCTGGGAAAAATTTACCGACGCGGTAATTCAAGAATTATCAAACAGAAGGAAAAATGTTGTTTTCTTACTCTGGGGTGCTTTTGCTGAACAAAAAGAATCCCTAATTGATTCAAGCAAACATTTAATACTAAAGTCCACACATCCGTCTCCCCTTTCTGCCTATCGAGGCTTTTTAGGAAGTCGGCATTTTAGCCAAGCAAACACCTATCTGGAAAAACACTCAATTCCAAAAATACCCTGGTAAAGCACTGTGAAAGATTTAACCAAATGACACGTCTACTATATTAGAAGAGAACACTCTCCATAAAGACGAAACTTTCAAAGAGACCTTCAGAAATAATTTAAAAAACAAATCAAATGAAAAAAATATACATAGGAGCATTAGCAGCAGTTATTGTTGTATCAAGCATCATATTCTTGAACACAGGCAATTCACTGGATTACGTTGTAACAGTTGATGACGAAATCGCGCAGTTAGAAGCAGAACTATTGGCAGTTGAAGAATATATCGCTGCCGGCACCCTAACAGTAGAACAAGCAACAGAAGCCAAGGTCAAAATCCTAAACCGACTAGAAAAAATCAACACATCTGTATCAGACACATCCTCAGCCAAACTATCTGAATCACAGAAACAACAGCTTAATGATGGTCTAAATCGACTAAAGCAAGTACTTGTTACCTACCAATCAACTTTAAATACCGTCGACAATCAAGCAATCGAATCAAAAGTAAACGAAAAGGTTCGAAGTAAGGGAGGCAGCAGTAAGTTGAGCACTGTAGTCATCGACACAATTGAAACTGTCGAAGATGTTACACAAGACGTTGTGGAAGACTATCAGCCAGACGAATCTCTAGATGAGCAAGTTGATGAGATTGCTGACGAAGCAAATAATGACTCAGACGAAACAGCTGAATTTTCTGACGAAGAAACAGATTTAGAAGACTCAGAAGTAGTGGAAACAGACGAAACTACTACAGACGGTGAGAATGAGGCCGTAAATGAAGAGGAATCTACCGATACTGATGCAGCTACAGGGACTGAAGAGACAAATCTCTAGTACTGGATTAAGGGCAGCAAAAAGACCGCTTTAGCGGTCTTTTTGCTGCCCAACCGCAATTATTCACACCCCCTCCTGACAAAAAAGCTTTAAGGGTGTAGTATGCAGGCGCCTTACGTTGAAATTTTGTTTGTGGTGCGCTAGGTTAATGTCGCCCACAACACAACTCCTATACGACGGGCGGTGTTTGGCGTTCCAAAAAAAATTTAATAAATACAGTAAATCTCATGTCCTCAACAGAAATAATAACTAGAGTCAGTGGACCCGTGGTAGAAGCTACCGGAATGGAGTCTGCAAAAATGTTTGAAGTCGTTCAAGTCGGGAACGAAAAGCTTTTAGGCGAAATCATTGCCCTCGACCACGGCAAGGCCTCAATCCAAGTGTACGAAGATACAGCTGGCGTTAAGCCGGGTGAACCCGTACACCGCACCGGCTCTCCACTAGCTGTTGAGCTTGGACCAGGACTACTTGGTTCTATTTACGACGGTATTCAACGACCGTTATCAATAATCGCTGAACAAGCGCAAAGCTTTTACATCAACCGTGGTATTGAAGCTGACGGTATTGATAGAGCAAAGAAATGGGACTTTAAGGCTACTGCTACAGCGGGAAGCAAAGTTCTTGGTGGTGATATTCTTGGAGAAATCAAAGAAACTTCTCTTATCATGCACAAGATAATGGTACCGCCAAACGTATCAGGAACTCTAAAAACAATTACTAGTGGAACCTACACCGTCGAAGAAGTCGTAGCCGTTATTGAAGATGAGGCTGGAAAAACACACGAAATTTCACTTCTCCAGAAGTGGCCAATCCGAAATCCACGTCCAATCACTCGAAAAATCTTCCCACACGAACCATTGCTGACTGGAGGCCGTTCAATCGACACTTTCTTCCCAGTTGCTAAAGGAGGAGTAGCTGCTATTCCTGGACCATTTGGATCTGGAAAAACCGTTACTCAGCAAGGTCTAGCCAAGTATTGTGATGCTCAAGTAATCGTCTACATCGGTTGCGGTGAGCGAGGAAACGAAATGACAGAAG
>JAGQMJ010000046.1 GCA_020428685.1 Candidatus Kaiserbacteria bacterium | reverse complement strand
ATTTGAGACCAATTCATTTAATTCGCCCATGAAAAAACTATATCATATCAAAGAATCAGACTTTTATAGATTGATAAATATAGCTAAAATGTTTTTGTTGCCGGACAGGGACTCGAACCCCGATAGACGGTACCAGAAACCGCAGTCCTACCATTAGACGATCCGGCAAGTGATCTTTTTTAGGGGGCGGAAGCGGAGCTTCCGCCCCGGTCCGACCACCCTGCTCTTTTCTATTATCTCTTCTCTGGTCGCACTATAGTGCCAGAATCCTACAAAGATTCAAGTCATCTGTCGACAGACCAGGCACAACTGTCGCCACTTTCACTGGTGTCGAAGTTAACTTTTACAAAACTGGTATTTTTAATCATCAGAATTTTAGGGAAAGTTGTCACAGCTTTCCAGATTCCAATTGGCTTCTTTCGACACAAGTGAGCCAAAAACATAGTAATGAAAACTGCATGAGAAACCACTACCACCCTGGCGTCAGGCGGATATTTTGCCAAAGCTTTTTTTGCTTCATCTATCCTTTCCAGCAATTCATCATAAGACTCCCCTCCTACCTTGTCGGTTTTAATTTTCCTAAAGTACCACTGGAAATAAAATAGAAACGAACGGGAACTGCGATGATAGTGACCCCGCAAGTGTACTGGTCTTTCTAATTCTCTAAAGACTGCGTTGGTGTCTGGAATCAAGTCACAAGCCTCTCCGATTGCTTCTGCAGTCTGGATTGCCCTCACAAGATTGCTAGTCACCATGTGAGTTGGCTTTAGCTCTTTGATGGTTTTTGCAGCCGATAATGCCTGCTTCTTCCCTAGCTCGTTTAAGGGAGTATCTGTCGCCTGATGACGGTGAGCTACATTACCATCTGTCTGACCATGTCTGACTAAAAAAATTTCCATAATCAAGATTAATTAGACATCGCGTCGATGATTGCGATTTCCAAAGCTACGTGAGGCAAAGGAGAACGAGTCATCATATCTGAAGCCTGAAGTAGTCGGAGCAGCAAATGTGAATTGATAGGTGTAGCACCACTTGAATACTCTTCAATTTTAACTTTGGCTTCGGTACCAAAAGAGCTCAAAATAGAATCTTTATGTGACGGCAAGTTTCGTAAAAGCATCACTGCTCGCACATGCTCTAGCAAGAGTCTGGTGAATAATTTCATATCGACATTTGCCGCCACTACGTCCTGAATAGCAGACAAAGCAACCTCTTTGTCTTTCTTATGTAAAGCATCTAAAAGTGAAAGCATAGTGGCGGTTTTCGGCGCACCAATAATAGCTGCTACTTCGTCTGCGCCGCCGATTTTATCGCCGGAGGCCATGATGACTTTTTGGGTCACACCAAGCGCATCACGGAAAGAGCCGTCTGCTGCCATGGCGATCAAATCGGCGGCGTCAGGACTCAGAGTAAAACCTTCCTGCTTTGCCACATCAGTCACAATATCCACCAAAACCGCGCGAGACGGTGAATGCATTCGGAACACTTGGCAACGAGACAAAATCGTATCTAGCAGTTTCTCTTCTTCTGTCGTAGCTAAAATAAAGACCACATGCTCTGGTGGCTCTTCGAGAGTTTTCAAAAGAGCGTTAAAGGCTTCCTTAGTAAGCATGTGCACCTCATCGATGATGTACACCTTTTGCTTAGATTCATAAGGCATGGTATGGACCGCCTCTTTAAGTTCACGCACATCATCAATACCGCGATTGGAAGCGGCGTCGATTTCATAAATATCTAAATCGGCTGTGCCGATAGCTTTGGCAAAGATTCTAGCCAGAGTAGTTTTTCCAGTTCCTCTAGTTCCAGAAAATAAAATTGCGTGAGGAATTTCTCCTTTTTTAATGGCTCCTTCAAGTACAGTTACAATATGGTCTTGGTCACGCACTTCAGCAAAAGCTTGTGGGCGGTATTTGCGATATAAGGCTCCGGTTACAGACATGGACAGTAGTATAACAAATTATTCTAGATGGACCGAATTGGCCACAGTTTCTCTTAAATTAAGCGTGTCTTCTCTAATATTGTCACTACCAAGCAAAACATAACCAAGCTCGCGGCCGTTCAGACTCTTTTCAGAAAAGAATGCCACCAGGGTTCTATTGGCCGCTACTGTATAACCATGTTTCCCTCCCAGATAGCCCTCCAAATCCCGAATTGGTGAATTATTAACCCAACCAGTTTCTTCACCCACATACTGAGGCAGCTTGGTAATATCGAATAAATACTTTTTCTCTCGATACAGTTTCCCGATTTCATCAGCCAAGTTTCTGGCACTAGCGGTATTTTCATCTGACAATCCTGAAGCGTCTTTTAGCTTCACATTAAACCACTCCTTTTTTGGCAATAGTCGTTGCATTGCTTCCGCTGCATCATTGGAAGACTCTAGCAACAACGGAAAAAGTAGTTCACGCAACTGATACATATGTCCAGCCTCGAGCTTGCCAGCCCGGCCTTCGGCCGCTACATCCTCATTAGTAACCAGTATCTCAGTATCAATAATCTCACTATCGAGTAAAGCGGCGGCGGTAAAAAGCTTTGTGACCGAAGCTATCGGTAACACTTCCTCAGCGTTTTTGCTCAGCAAAATTTCACCAGTTTCAGCGTCAAAAATTACGTAAGATTTGGCCGATACATTTGCCAAAGAAACATTGTCTACAACGTAAGCCTGAGCCTCTTTTGAGCTCACGACTTCACCATGCGAATCGGCTCGCGGCAAAACAGCAGCCCCAGCCACCGCTGCAAACAAGAAAATAGACACTAGGATTAGCTTCATACTTTAAATATACAACAGCAGGCGCGGCCCCT
>JAGQMJ010000045.1 GCA_020428685.1 Candidatus Kaiserbacteria bacterium | reverse complement strand
GAAAGCTTCGCGAGCAATGTCTTCTGGTACTCCGTCGATTTCGAAGAGAATTCGTCCTGGACGCACTTCAAATACGAAGTGGCTTGGATCTCCCTTACCCTTACCCATTGGTACCTCAGCTGCCTTCTTAGTAACAGGACGGTCTGGGAAAATTCGAATCCAAGTCTTACCAGCCTTACCCATAGTTCGAGAAATAACTCGACGAGCAGCTTCAATTTGGTTTGACCTAACTCGAGAAGGAGTCAACGCCTTCAACCCGTATGAACCGTATGAAACAGTAATACCACGAGTATCTGGTCGCTGTCGCTTTGCTTCACTCATGCGGCCAATTTGCCACTTTCGGTGTTTTACTTTTTTTGGAAATAACATAAGCGTTTACTTATCGGTTGCGAGTTGGTCGAGCTTCAGCATCTTGTTGACCACTCTTTCGGTCAGCAAATACTTCACCACGATAAATCCACACTTTGATACCGATTACTCCGTATGGCAGATTGGCCGGTACGCGAGCAAAATCGATGTCTGCACGAAGGGTTTGTAGAGGGATTCGACCTTTCTTCAATTCTTCTTTTCGAGCCATGTCTGCTCCACCTAGACGACCTGAAAGAATAACTCGTACCCCTTCAACATCTCGGTTGGCCATAACTTTCTCGACGGTTTGCTTCATCACACGACGGAAAGTCATGCGCTTTTCAAGTCCTTCAGCAATCATTTGCCCTACGATGCGAGCGCTTGATTCTGGTGAACGAATTTCTTCAACATCAACCTTTAGTTCTGGCTTGTCTGTAGTCTTTTGCTTTCGCAAAAATAGGTCGATTTCTTTCTTTAGCTTAGTGATACCTTCACCACTACGACCGATAATGATACCTGGTCGTGAGGTCTTGATAAGAATTCGAATATCCTTTTCGCTCCGTTCGATTTCAACCGCATCTACTGACATCCCCTTTAGACGCTTATCTAGCATCTTGCGAAGAGCAGCATCAACGCGAAGGTACTCGCGGAACTTCAATGGGCTTGTTGTAAACCATCGACTCTTCCAGTCTCGGTTTACTCCAATCCGTTGGACATATGGATGTGCTACGTGTGTCATATCTATTTTTTCTTCTCGCCGAGTTCGACAGAGATATGGCTATTACGCTTATTAATGCGCGATGCAGAACCACGAGCTCGTGGCATAAATCGCTTGATTACAGTCCCCTTGTCTACTGAAACAGTTTTAACAAAGAGTTTTTGTACGTCTTTTCCTTGGTCTTTTGCGTTTGCTACTGCTGACTTGATAACCTTTGCAAACGGGTCAGCAGCTCGCTTGTCTACGAATTGTAGTGTTGTTAGCGCATCAGCTGCACTTTTTCCTCGTACTAAACCAGCAATAAGGCGAACCTTTCTTGGTGATTGACGGTAATTTTTTAGAAATGCTTTCATATCGGAATACTATTATGAGGCCTTTGCGGCTTTAGCGGCTGCGATTTCTGCCTCCTTCTTCTTCTGTTCTAGCTCTTTCTGCATCTTACCTCCGTGACGATGGAACTTCTTAGTTGGTGAGAATTCACCAAACTTGTGTCCTACCATTTCCTCAGCTACTAACACTTCGATGTGATCGCGTCCGTTGTGAACGCCGAATGTGAATCCCACCATCTCTGGAGAAATCACAGAATTGCGAGCCCAGGTCTTGATGACACCACCCTCTCCGGGCTTCTTCCCGGCGATCTTTTTGAGGAGCTTTTCGTCTACGTATGGTCCTTTATAGAGTGATCGTGACATATTAATTAATTATTTGTAATCCGCTTGAAGCGTGGGTTTTGTATACACAAAATCCCGCACAGTGGCGGTCGATGAGAGTCTCTGGTAAAGACAGGTAACGGCCGGCCTTAGAAGAGACTCTCATTCCTTATCTTTGATTGAGTTTGCTCGTCTTTAAACGAGCGTGCGACAAAGGTTGGAACGAGGTGAGAATACTTGAAAAAGGTGTAAAAGTCAATTGATTTAGGGGCGGAAAGCTTCGCTTTCCGCCCCCCCACCCGCTAAACACACCAAGCTATA
This sequence comes from Candidatus Kaiserbacteria bacterium, assembly GCA_020428685.1. GTDB lineage: Bacteria > Patescibacteriota > Minisyncoccia > Phycocordibacterales > UBA918 > OLB19. The sequence goes on along the minus strand of JAGQMJ010000045.1, from coordinate 841 downwards.
GACAAACGATTTTTTTGTTATATATTACAAAAGCTTTTACTATGGTGTAGAAGCATGTTCTATAGAGGGGAGTAATCAAATGTCCAAGGAAGTGTGCGAGCGACCAAGCGTTTTGTTATCGAGAACTGAATCCGCCATAAAAGGCTGGGTTAATGAAGGTCGGGGAGAAATGGCCTTTATTGTGAAAAAATTGGATTGTGGAAAACTTGCGGTCAGAGTAGTCATTGGCCACAAGAAGAGAAACACCAATTGCATCAACAACAACCCGCCGTTGACCAATGTTCAGGCAGAAGAAATAGAGCAGCTCTTACTAAGGCTGGCTACCATTCTCAATGTTCCAATTTCAGAAACCAACAGGTACAAGCGAGTAGTTACCTGTACATTTTCTTCAGACGAAGATGCTCCACCCAAGCACTAGCTAGCCAAGCTAGCGTCAAAGCAGCCACCCCGGCTGCTTTTTGTTTGACAACCTTTTCTAACTTTTCGTTTTAAATTTATATGCTACGCTGGAAATATGCCAAAACCTCGCGGACGAGAACATTCCACCCTTACAGAAACTGCTGATATTGTCGTACGGGAGCTAGAGCGGCTCTCGGGAATCAAAATGATTGCTCCGGGAGAAATCCGCACCAACAAGCGTAGCTCCAGCGGCCGATTTATTACCATCTCATACACTCAGGCCGGCTTTGAACTTTTAATCAGCGGACAAAGCGCCCAAAAGGTGGCAGTACACACCAAGTCAGATTCGAAGTTAATAATCCAAAAATTGAAGACCAGTAAAAAACTACGTGATTTTGTTTTTAAGGAAAGAGTGAGGAAGCCGGGGGAATAGTAAAGGCCG
>JAGQMJ010000044.1 GCA_020428685.1 Candidatus Kaiserbacteria bacterium | reverse complement strand
CCGCGCTTTTTCTTCAAAATCTAAATCTTCAAATCATCAATCGCTTCATCCAAACTTTTTGGAGCAACGGCTGGATTATCTTCTTTCATTGCTTCTGACATCTCAGAGTTCATTCTTTGTCCGCCTTCTGGTTCGTTAATCTTTAGATTAACTCGAGCATCATGCTTCATTCCGACTACACGGAGCAGTGTTCTGATAGCCTTTGCTGTGTTTCCAGAGCGTCCAATAATCTTACCCATATCTTCAGCGTGGACATCTAGTGTAAGTAGAACACCCATCTCATCAACTGTTCGGTTGATGTTTACTGTTTCTGGATGATCAACGAGGGCTTTTACAAGGTTCTCGAGAAATTGCTTATCTTCGTAAGTATCCATACATCAATCTTTATCTATATCTGTTAAGCACTCGTTACTAAAAAGCAACGCGCTACTAAAATCATACGAGAGTGTGAGCGTATCGTCAACGAGCAAAAGTGAATTGGGAGACTAAGCAGTCTTCTCAGCTTCTTCGGCTGGAGCTTCTGGAGCAACTTCTGGAGCCGCTTCTTCAGCTGGTGTTGCTGCTGCTTCAGCTTCTTCTTTAGCTTTTGCTTCTGCATCAGCCTTTGCCTTAGCTTCAGCTTCTGCTTTTGCAGCTGCTTCTTCCTCAGCCTTCTTGATAGCCTCTTCGTCAATAATCGGAGACTTCTTAGGTAGAACGTTAATCTTCTTACCTTCAATCACCTTTTGGCTAACCAAAATATTGTGCATAGTGTCTGAAGGCTGTACACCTTTAGCCAACCATTCTTTTGCCTTAGCTTCATCAAGTTGAATATGATTTAGCTTTGGATTGTATGAACCAAGACGGTCGACATGTCTGTCGCTTTTTACGCCGGTTCGCTTGTCAGTTACCACAATTCGGAATGACGGATCATTCTTGCGGCCAACTCGTTGTAAACGCATCATTAACATAGTGGCGCCAGAGTATCAGATAGTACATATTTGGTCAATAGCAATAAGGTGTGATTTACAATATTTTACATCGTCACGCCATCTAATCCCTATAAGGCAAAACTCTGGCAAATCAACATTCTAGTGCTATACTTCGACTCATGAATAACATCCACGAAGGAGTCATAATGATTCGCGGCAAAGGCACTGGTTTTGTCGCTCACCCTGATTTAGAAGAAGATGTTGTAATCGAGCGCGAATCCCTTGGCTTCGCGCTCGACGGCGATACAGTAGAAGTAAAACTTAAAAACAAAGTCCCCGGCCGGCGACAAGAAGGAACGGTTGAACGAGTTGTAAAACAAGCTCATCGTGAACTAATCGGAGTAGTAAAAGAAAGAAACGAAGGCGGCTCTACTATTAAGTTTGTGCAGCCAGACAATCGTCGCATCCACATTCGACCAATCCTTCCCCAGGCTGGAGTCAATGATTTGGACATGAAGGTCGTTGTAGAGATTGAGCAATGGGCCAACCCGCTACTAGACCCGACTGCAAAAATAGTTGAAGTTATCGGCCGGGCTGGAGACCACGAAACAGAAATGCAGGCCATCATTCGCTCTGGCGGTTTTTCTAAGGAATTCCCAGAATCAGTTCAACAAGCTGCTCATGAATTATTTGAGAACAAAGAGCAGATTTTTGCTGATGCTCTAAAAGACCCAAAGCGGCGGGATATGCGCGGTATCACCACCATGACCATCGACCCAGCTGACGCCAAAGACTTCGACGATGCTTTGTCTTGCCAGACCTTAGAAAATGGCAATATTGAAATCGGTATTCATATTGCTGACGTTTCTCATTATGTACGCAGTGGCGAGCCGCTAGATGTCGAGGCAGTAGAGCGAGGTACTTCTGTTTATTTGGTAGACCGAGTAATTCCAATGCTTCCGGAAGTACTTTCAAACGACCTCTGTTCCCTACGACCAAATGAAGACCGATTGGCCTTCTCTGCAGTTTTTGAATTAACTCCTCAAGCAGACATCGTCAACGCTTGGTACGGACAAACCGTCATCCACTCAGACAAACGCTTTAGCTACGAGGATGCTCAGACAGTCTTAGACAAAAACGAAGGCGATTATCTTGCCGAACTAACCACCATGATGACGCTTGGCCGCATCCTGCGTCGCAAACGTTACGCCAATGGAGCAATTGCTTTTGAACAACCAGAAGTAAAATTTGAACTGGACGAACGCGGCGCCCCAATCCGTGCCTACAAAAAGCATCGCACTGAGACCATGCTCATGATTGAAGACTTCATGCTTTTAGCCAACCGTGAAGTTTCAACCTTTATCAATCACAAGTCGAAGGATTTGAATCGAGATTTATCATTCGTCTATCGTATTCATGACGTACCAAATCCTGACCGTATCGAAGAACTAGCTACTTTTGTTCATGCCCTTGGTTATGAATTTGAAACCAAAGGCGGCGTGGTTGAAGCAAAGGCTATCAACCAGCTTATGAAAGCTGTCGAGGGCAAGCCTGAGGAAAACCTCATCAAAACTGCCAGCATCCGTTCAATGGCCAAAGCGGTATACTCGACTAAAAATATCGGACACTTCGGCTTGGCGTTTAAGTTTTATTCTCACTTCACTTCCCCGATTCGTCGCTATCCAGACCTGATGGCACACAGAATGCTCCGTCACCACCTAGACAACGAAGTAATCGGTCCAAAAGAAACAGCCAAGTACGAGCAAATCGCCATCCAATCTTCAGCCAGAGAAGCTGAGGCAGTTTCAGCCGAGCGAGATTCGATTAAGTTTAAGCAGGTTGAATACATGCTCAATAAAGTCGGTGAGGAGTTCGACGGTATTATTACTGGCGTTGCAGACTGGGGTATCTATGTTCAAGAAAGCGGCTCAATGGCCGAAGGTATGGTAAAGCTATCTAGCATCAAGAGCGACTACTTCGAACACGAAGCCAAGAAGTACCGCATCAAAGGGCAGCGCACTGGAAAAATCTACCGTCTCGGTGATGAAGTAAAAGTAAAACTAGTCCGCGCAGATAAAGACGAGAAGCAACTAGACTTTGAATTAGTGGAAACGAAGAAATAATTTTATAAAAACCGGCG
>JAGQMJ010000043.1 GCA_020428685.1 Candidatus Kaiserbacteria bacterium | reverse complement strand
ATTTTCCAAAAGCTGCTTCTGCAGTTGGACTTGAATTTCCTTATTTAATTAAGCATCTAGTCGAAACAGCGACTGTGTAAAAACACCAATATTTACCTTGACTTTAGGAGTATTGACCTTTATTATAGTGCGCACTTACGCATTGCGTAATAGCCCAATATTCGGGCTCGTAGCTCATCTGGTAGAGCGCCTCATTTGCACTGAGGAGGTAGCGGGTTCAAGTCCTGTCGAGTCCACAATGAAATAATCTTGCAATATTTCTTGCAAGATTTTTTTTATTGTCGAGCGGACTTGAAGAGGTTGCCAGCTATTTTGAAAAATAGCGACAACCTGTACTGAACTCGTAGAGTTCAAGTCCTGTCGAGTCCACATAAGAAAACCGCGTTAGCGGTTTTTGTTGTGGACTCGAAGTAAGCAAACAGTTTTGCTTACGGCAGGGCTTGAAAGACGGAAACATGTGGCTTGACACAGTTGAGTCGGGGTCGCGGAAAATTTTGTAAAAATTTATCTGTGACCAAGTCCTGTCGAACATTCAAGTTCGCAACCCTTACTCCTCTAGACTCCTTGAGCCTAACAACTTCTGTTCAATAAACCTTCCTGCGATATTAATCAGAAGTCCAAAAAGTAATAGACTACAGAACTGAAGTACAATTACGATAACTTTTGCTAAAGGAGATAGATTTACTGCACTAATTCCACCACCGAGAATTGCCAAGGTAACCCAAGCTACGCTAGCAGGAATGTTTGAAAACAGAGAGTTGTTACCTTCGATCAAATACAGCAACGTTCCGAAGAATGCCACTGCTGATATAAGAGCTAAACCATAAATCCTGATTGAGATTGTTTGAATTTCTCTAGCTTTAGTGCTGTTTCGATTACTGTATTTATTAAGTCTAGTGAGTTTTGCCAGTCTGGTCATGCGCAAAAAGTTTAAAACCCTGACAATCCGTACGGCCTTAAGAAAAGTTAAGTTTGTAAATCCAAGTAAACTAGGCAGGATAGAAATTAAGTCAATAAATCCGAATAAACTAAAAATATATTTGACCCTATCCTCATCTATGTAAATGCGGAAAACATACTCAAGTAAAAATACAGTAACAACAATAAGCTCAATGACCTTGAACAGATGCTCATATTGCTCAAGACTAGAGACTGTTTCTAAAGAAATAGCCAAAACTGAAACAACAGTAAAAAAGCCTAGGATGATGCTAGAACGATAGTAAGTCTTTGAGTTGTTTCTGTGTAGACATTTTTTTAAAAACTTCTCCATAAGTCTATATTACAACATTTAATGGTTAGTTTGAGCTCTTTACACACTATGCTAGAATCATTCGCACTGGGCTCTTAGCTCATCCGGTAGAGCGCTTCCATGGCATGGAAGAGGCGAGCGGTTCAAGTCCGCTAGAGTCCACTATAAAACAAAAACAGCACTAAGTGCTGTTTTTGTTTTGGATGATTAATTTATCCAAGCATTTCTTGAAGCTTCCTGTATGTATCGTTATGGTCGTCAACTGGTACTGTTTCGATAACACCGATTACAGCTTCGTCATTACCGCCTGGATAAAGTCCATCGCCAAAGTAAATACATTCATCTTTGTTCCATCCCATATGGTCTATAAGCTTTTGTACATTTGTTCCTTTATGTCTGTCTTTATGAATATAGTCTAGGCTGGTAGAGCCACCAATTTTAACCACTAGTTCCTTTGATTCGAACGGAACTTGTTGCATTAGAAATTCGCGCTTTTTTCTGTCGGGGTCGTATGATTTTTTGTGTTCAACTGGGGCTGTGTTTCCGATAGGGCTAAAAGTAATCTGCGCACCCCTGTCTTCTATTGGATTCCAGTCATGATTTAATTCGTGGTCGAGAATTTTTGTTATAGCTTCTATGTGTGCAAGTATTTCTTGGCGATGAGCTTCATCTAGTGGAATATTCCAGATCTCTTCACGTTGTAAATCTTTAGCGTGATTTCCGTTTTGACCTAATGTGTAGGCAGGCAGGTTATTGCTTTGCCACAGTATTTTGTCTACCTCCTGTCCAGAAACAATAATGATATCGTGTGGAAGTGAATCAAGCAGTTCGTACATTTCAGACAAAATAGGCTGTCTTGCTGGAGCAACTGTTTGATCCATATCAAAAAAGAGGTGTTTGTATTTATTCATGTTGGATAGCATAAACTCAAATTCATTGTCTGTAAATTCACAACATGAGGTTATTTATCTTCAAAATACTGCTATTATTGAATTATGACTATATTTATAACTCTAGTAACAATTCTGCAATCATTTTCTATTGCACTTGGGGTTGGCTCCTCGACATTAGCTATAATTAATTTTTTTGTTGCAATTGCAGACGGGACGATAGACGATACAGAGAGAAGAATGATGGGGGTAGTTTATGTTGTCTTGCGGGTAGCCATGATCGCTATTCTTGTTACATCACTATTACTTCTCGCATATCACGGAACTTCAACTGGCATACTAAACATGTCTGGCTTCGCTTACGCACAGATGCTTGCTTTGTTTGTTTTGTTTATTAACGCCATGCTGATGACTGCACACTTAATGCCGAGCACGTTTGGACCCGCCCTACAGGCTGGAAGCTGGTACACACTTGGTACATTATCCGCCTTAAGTGTAGTTGGCATCGTTAGTTTCACTTTCACTCACTTTATAATGGCTTATGTTACGTGGCTCATACTTGCTGTTGGGATTGTAAATGGAATTATGGCCATCCAGAAATCAAAAAGGAAGCAAGTATAATCCTAACAAAAAACCGGTCATCAGACCGGTTTTTTACTTATTAATTAGTTAGTGTTTGGCAAATCACCCGGTTTCCTGCTGTAGGTAATAGGAATAAGTACAAGAGTAATGACTACTGAGAAGACCAATCCAAACATTACAGCATAGGCTAGAGGTGACCATAAGTCACCAGCGTAAGTAAGAGGGATCATACCGATAACTGTTGTAATTGTTGTAAGCAAGATAGGACGCAAGCGGTTCGATGCTGCATCAAGGACAATCGTTCTGATGTCTTTGTTCGGATCTGCTCGGCGCATGCTATTCATCATATCAATTAGTAAAATAGAGTTGTTTACAACAATTCCTGACAGGGCGATGAATCCCATCATTGAAGGGAAGGATAGGGTGTTTTGAGTAATTGCTAAGCCAAGCATAATACCGATTAAGGAGTAGGGAAGAATCGATAGAACATATCGCATGTGAAGGTAGGAATTAAACTGCAAAGTAAGGATACCCACCATTAGACCAATACCAACAATGAGGGCGAGAAACATTTCCATGAAAGCCTTGTTTGATTCGTCTGTTTATCAAACGCAAGTACTGATAATTACTCCGTCTGGAATATCTAGTG
>JAGQMJ010000042.1 GCA_020428685.1 Candidatus Kaiserbacteria bacterium | reverse complement strand
GCAGTGTGATGTGCCGGAGAGTATAACAGACTTTTGTAGGAAGTGCCAGAGGTTTTGGGGGAGGGCGCACAGTACAAAAACAGACTCCCAAGGGAGTCTGTTTTTGTACTGTGCGCCCTCAAGGGCTCGAACCTTGGACCGTCTCCTTAAGAGGGAGCTGCTCTACCAACTGAGCTAAGGGCGCATTTGTGTTCGAGAGTGTACAACAAACTGAAGAACAAAACAAGTCATTTTATTGTCGGTTGTGGAATATTTAATTAAACAAAAGCTGAACGGAAGTTCAGCTTTTGTTTTGGTGCCCAGGGCGGGAATTGAACCCGCACGCCATTTGAATAGGCAAGGGATTTTAAGTCCCTCGTGTCTACCGATTTCACCACCTGGGCAGGTGTATGTTGCGCCTTGTTTGTTCGTCAAAAGGTATCCTCGGGACTTAAAGTCCCTGTCCAACTGTACCCCGTACAGTCGTACCTACCGATTTCACCACCTGGGCAAGTGTATGCGAGCGGGGGTCGGTCAGGAGTCGAATATTTTATATTCACTTCGCTCATTAAAATAAATCGCTCACGACCCTGGCTCAGCTGTCGTACTCGCTTTGCTCGTGCGACATGCTTCCGCCTTTCGACTCCCACACGAAGTGTGCGCAGGCACACTTCTCCAGGACTCACGCAATTTAGCAGCCGATGGCTGCGTAATTGCGTGAGTCCTGGGTGGGAGTCGAACCCACGTATGGCGGTTTTGCAAACCGCAGCGTTAACCACTTCGCCACCAGGACTGGTTTTGTACGCCGTACTGTAGCATTTTTACGGCACTCTGACAAAACATTTTTACTGTAAAACTGGTACACTATTAGCATATGAAAGAAGTAGCAAATTGGCGACGGAGTAAAAAGTCGCGACTATACATTATCGGAGGATTATTATTGGTAGTTGTTTTACTAGGTTTCTTTTTTGAAAGTTTAAGAATTTGGATGATTGGAGTTGGAGTTGTTCTTTTGGTGGCTCTAGGTTTTGAAATGTCTAATACAGACGTTGACTTAGGAAAGATGGTTGAGACTGGTTCTATTTCAGAATCAATCATTAAGCGTGATGAAAACGGCAATGCTCTATACGGTGCGATGTGTGAAGAGAATGTATACAATTGTGGTGACTTCAAAACTCAGCCTGAAGCTCAAGAAGTATATGACACTTGTGAGACAGAAGAAAAAAGAGATAGACATGGTCTAGATCGCGACGGTGATGGTGTGGCTTGTCAGAGTTTGCCGGCTGGTGCTTAGAATCTAGTAGCGGCGGAGGTTAATGAAAAAAAGAATCTAACTGAACGAGTGCCTTCTGCAGAAACTGTCCAAAAGTGGATTGATGAAGCAGGGAAGATGGATCCGATGGTTAGTCATTAGGATTGTAAAAAAGCGCGCAGCCTCCGGCCGCGCGCTTTTTTATATACTCTATTTCTTGTCTGAAATCTCTCGTACCAGCTCGTCCATGTGTTGTCGGTGCTTTTCACCAGCGTCTACCATAAACTCAATATGAGGAATGATTTTGATTCTCATCTTCTTCTTTAGATAGTTTCTTAGATTGGTTGCGTTTCGCTTTAAGAAAATAAGTGCGTCTGCTTCACGACCATCGGGAATAGTAGTAATAAAAATAATGGCGCGTGATAAGTCTGGTGACATGTCTACGCTGGTCACTGTGATCAGTGGATTGGCATTAGCTTCTTGCTGCACAAAGGTAGCTGCCAATTCTTTTAGCAGGTCTGCGGCCTTTGTTTTTCTGTCAGATGCTGGCATAGGTTTAGGTTATAACGGTATCAAATGGCTTTAGGTAGTCACCAGCTGCCATCTCGGCTCTCGTGTCGATTTGCATTCCGAATTCTCCCTCATCGACTTGTTGAACGTCTGATTTTTGTTGCTGCAGGTTCTTGATGGTTCCTTTTCCAATCAAAATATCGCGTCGCAAAATATTCACCCTTTGATTCATTTTTATGACTCCTTCTTCTACTCGACCGCCAAGAACATGAATGTTCTTTTGTGCACTGAAGTGCTTTAGGATTTTTACCACACCAGTTTGAATTTCTTCTTCCATCTTAGGTGTACGATTCTTTAGGGCAGTGTTTAGCCATTCAGACAATTCATAAATAATACTGAAAGTATCAATTTCTACTCCTTGTCTTTCTGCTAGGTCTGCAGCAGCCCGTTCAACCTTTACGTTGAAGCCAACGATGATAGAGTCTTTGGTTGCGCTAACATTTTGGACATCAGAAACGCTAATGTCGCCAACACCAGTGTCGATAACTCGGACAATGATACGGTCTGACTCAAACTTATCTAGTTCGTGAGTAATAGCATCGATGGTTCCGAGTACGTCAGCCTTGATAAGGATTGGTACCACAGGAAGAGTTGGTCGCTTCACTGGCTTGTTGCTCTTTTCTGAAGATTCTTTGATTGTTAGGGTTGCTGCCTCGGCTTCTTTTTTGCTGCCGACAGTGAAGAAGTCTGTTCCAACTTCTGGAATGTCTGCAAAGCCAACGATTCTAATAGGTGTCGATAGTCCAGCTTCTTTGATGGTTTTTCCTTGGAAATCTTCCATAATTCGTACTGGAGCAAAAGTTTTTCCGGCTACTACAAATTGACCGCTCTTTAGAGTTCCGTTGGTTACGATCAGAGTCGCAGTGTTGCCACGCTTTGGATCCATCTTTCCTTCGATAACTCTACCAACTGCAAGTGCGTTTGTGTCGCCAGTAAGCTCAGCCAAGTCTGCTGAAAGAACAACGAGGTCTAAGAGGTCACTGATGCCTTCACCGCTTTTGGCAGAAACCGGCGCCCACGGAATATCTCCTCCCATGCCCTCAATGTAGATTTCGTTTTCGATTAGGGTATTTTTGGTTCTTTGAATGTCTGCTCCAGGCTTGTCGATTTTGTTGATGGCAACAACAAAAGGAATATTGGCTTGCTTGATTGAAGCTAGTGCTTCGAGAGTTTGTGGCTTCACTCCGTCTTCAGCTGAAACCATCAAGATAGCTACGTCTGCCACGTCAGCTCCTCGAAGGCGCATCTTTTGGAAGGCTTCATGCCCTGGAGTATCCAAGAAGGTGATAGTCTCCTTCGCTCCGTCTTTAGTTGTGTGGGGTACAACGTACGCCGAAAGGTGCTGAGTGATACCTCCTGCTTCTCCATCTACGATATTACTCTTTCGGATTGTGTCCAAAAGGGTTGATTTACCATGGTCGATGTGACCCATAACAACCACGACTGGTGGTCGCTTAATAATTTTTGGAGTTTGTGTTTGATTCTTTTTTGCCATATATATGTTGTGCCATTCATAAAAACGCCTCGGATAGGCGCGCCAATAAACAATTGCCACGGAGTATAGCAGAGATTTACACTTTTCGCACCTTGTGTCATGATTTCGGGTATGAATGAAATTGTGAAAGATACCAGTAGTGTTTATTTGGATTATGCGGCGGCTACGCCTTTGTTGCCGGCGGCTTTTGTGGCGATGGAGCCTTTTTTGCGTTTGGAGTACGGGAATCCTAATTCGA